>JAFGHO010000064.1 GCA_016930085.1 Spirochaetales bacterium | reverse complement strand
TCTTAATTACCCTTTTTTAAAAAAAGTGGGGAATCTTGTTTACCCTGATCGGGTAAAAAATGGGGAATTGAGTTTACCCTGGACAATCAATGCACAATATGAAGAAAAATATACTATTGGAAATAAAATATCTGACATTGTTGCTAAATTTGGAGGAAGCTGGAGATTTATAATTTCTTTTTTTAGTATATTAATATTATGGATTCTGGTTAATAGTCATTTATTATTATCAAAACCTTTTGATCCTTATCCGTATATATTACTTAATTTGATTTTATCATGTATAGCAGCAATTCAGGCTCCCATTATCATGATGAGTCAAAATCGACTGGAAACAAAAGACAGAATAAGAGTGGAAAATGATTATAAAATAAATCTAAAATCAGAGATTGAGATAAGAACTTTGCATGAGAAGATAGATCATCTATTACTCGAACAATGGTCAAAGATGATTGAAATACAGGAATTACAAATCGACCTTTTAAACGAGATAAGAGAATCCATAGAAAAAAAACACAAATACCCCAACGACGCCCAACACTAGTTTTCCGGCTTTGACGGACAAGCGCCTCTGCCAAAACCGACACGTGTGTCACAGTAAATGTCGAGTATAAGTCGTGTAATTATTAAAAAGACAATAAGGTAATTGTGCCAACTTCGGCAAGCCATAAAACGTTATATTTTATTGTTTTCTCAGGAGATAAAGATGTTTACTGAAATAACAACTGTAATGTCGGAAAGAATGGCCTTCCTTGAAACTTTGGATAAAAAAGACCGGCTTGATGGTACTCCAAAGATGCAAAGGCTTCGGCAGATACCGCCCGAAACCGGCAGGTTCCTCTCAATAATAGCCGCCAATTGTCCGCCGGGCCAACTGATTGAAATAGGTACAAGCGCCGGCTACTCAACGATGTGGATTTCTCTTGCAGCAAAGGAACGAAGAATGAAAGTGAAAACGTTTGAATTGTCGGAATACAAGATACGAATGGCAATGGAAACCTTCAAAAAAGCGGAAATCGAGGATTTTGTCGAACTTATAGAAGGCGACGCCCTCGTCAATATCCGGCAAACTGAGAATGTCGCATTCTGTTTCCTTGATTGCGAAAAAGAAATGTATCTACATTGTTGGGAAATAATGTCTGATAAGATCGTGAAAGGCGGTATCCTGGTCGCCGATAATGCTGTCAATCATTTTGAAACCATTAAGCCGATGATTGAAAAAGCTCAGAACGACGAGCGTTTTGACAGTGTCATTGTCCCGGTTGGTAAAGGCGAATTAATCTGCAGGAGGAAATAACTATAAAAACAAAACATATAACAGCGAGGACGGGGCTTCACTTGATTCCGCTCAAATCATCTCCCCTTGTTCACCAATTTCGCGTACCCGTAAGACGGTAGTATAAATTAATCGGACTAAAACTGGTAAAATAGATGATAGATAAAATCAAAATAAATATATCGCAAAATAAAGATGAGATTGAAGAATGCGCCAAAATAATGTCTACTTCCGAACCGTGGTTGACTCTCAAGAGATCTTTCAATGATTCAGTTAAATATATTGAAGATAAATCAAAAAATTGTTTCATTACAAAAATTGAAAATGAAATTGCCGGATTTATTTTAATCAATATGAACGGTGCTTTCATCGGTTATATTCAATCAATAGCGGTTAAAGAGTCCTTCAGGGGCAGAGGAATCGGTTCTCGTTTGATAAAATACGCCGAGGATTATATTTTTCAGTATAGTCCCAATGTTTTCATCTGTGTATCATCTTTTAATGAAGGTGCAAAAAAGCTTTATCTTAAGCTGGGATATAAGATTATCGGAGAATTGGAAAATTATTTTATCAATAATCAATCTGAATTCCTCTTAAGAAAAACAATTTCTCCACTTTCGGATTTTTCCGGGCCAAAATCCGACTAGCTGCCGCTAACGTTAGCCGATATATGATTCTTCTACGGAACAATGATTAAGACTATTTTATTTGACAAATACAACCCGCCCCTACTTCTTCTTTTTCTTCTTCTGCTGCTTCTTCTTCTGCGCCTCCAGGACCCCGCCGTCGAAGACGATCGTCGTTTCGCCGACCTTTATAAGATCGCCTGAACGCAGCACCTTTTTCTTCACCTTTTTATTGTTGACGGTTACCGGGATGTCATCCGATGCGAGCGTGAAAATACCGTGGTCGTTCTTTATCGTTACCTCAGTCAGGGCCGCTTTGTCGTCCATGGCGAGGGTGATATCGTCCTCCATACCCGTCCCGATCGTTATCTCTTTTTGATCCTGTGCTATCGTCAGTTTTTGCGGAAGCGTCTTGCTTCCCTTTGTGGTCAACACTTCGAGATTAGGTTTCTTCTTCCTGTTCTTGAACTTCATCAGCGAAAAAATAAAAAGCAGAAGAAACGCCGCGAGAACGGCCAGAAACATGAAGTAATCGAGCCTCTCCTGTGGTTTACCGAAAATCGTTTCCGAAAAATAATACCGTTCTCCTTCGCTTTTCCTTCCGCCCCGTTCATATTCGACCTTGACCAGTTTTTTATCCGCGGGAATCATACCCGCCTCATAGATCATGAGGTATTCATTCAATATCTGGTTTCGTATGAGACTGTAGAGGTTTTCGAGTTCCTCCGGTTTATAAGCGGGAAAATACCTTCCACCGGTATTTTCCGCTATATGCGTCAGATCCCTGTTCGCAGTATGGATGAGACCGATGGTAAATACCGAAATCCCTTCCTTCTGTGCCGCTTCGATCGCCCCCTCAAGCCCCGCGCGTTCGGGATAATTCGGATTGTCCTTCAACTGGTAATTCTCCCCGTCCGAAAGAAGGATAATTACCTTTCTCCCCCCGACTGTCTGGAAAAAACGGATCGATTCATGCAGTGATTCATACAGTTCCGTATAACGTTCGTCTCCCGTGGGAACGGTGATATCGCCGAGGGCCTTCTCGATTTTCACCTTGTTCGCCGTCGGATTGATCACATTGTGCAACCTGACATTGAAGGTGGCGAAACCCACTCTGTCCTGCGGGTTCTTTATCTGTTTCAGAAGGGAGGCAACCGCGTTTTTTGCATAGGTGATCCTCCATTGGTTCCGATTCTCCGTCTCGTTTCCGGAAGCGTCTTCGTACATGCTGCCGGAATTGTCGATAATGAGAAGAAGATTGACGCCTTCGTTGATATTCACCCCTTTCCTGAAATCGAGGATGGCCCGTTCTTTCCCTCCCTCGAACAAACGGAAATCATCCTTCGTGAGATCCTTGATCGGGTATCCGTTATTGTCCGTGACGCTGACATATGCTTTTACCCGGTTGTTCGCGATGAGCTGGGAATTATCGATCTGTGTAATCGATACCGAATCCGCAAATACCGGAACGGCTGCAACAATAACAACCAATAAACACCATAATCGTTTTCTCATCTTATCCCCTCTCCTTTTTTTTGAAAAGAAACTGGGCCGTACCAATCCGGATAATGTCGCCGTTTTCCAGTTTCTTTTTCGCCGTTTGTTCGTCATTGACAAAGGTGTTTGTCTTTGTCCCCGCCTGGGTAAGATAAAATCCATCCTTTTCTTTCGTAATCTCCGAATGTACTTCCCCGATATTCTTATAACCTTCAAGATTCACAACCGTCAGCGGAGAAGATCCAATCGACGTCAATTGCTGTGTGAGGGGGTATTCCCTTCCCTTGTAACTTCCGTTCAGGAGGAAAAGTGATGCGTCGGTCATCTTTATCTCGATAAAGCCATAGAAGACTCCGATACAGAGTCCCAGGAGAACCAACCCCGCAAGCCGGGCGACCGGATTCCCTTCGAGAAGCAGCTTCAGGTATTCAAAGGCGAGTCCGCCGAAAATACCGCCGATACAACCGCCGATCAGGCCATTACGGATCTTCGCGAACGACCTGCTTCTGATTCCCTCGCCCATCCCGACAAGCGCTCCGAACAAAGCCCATCCCACCGCTTTCGATAGCGGGGTTCCGAGTGTCTTGATCGACAGATTGGAATTGAAAAAGGTCGTGCCGATTAAAAGAAGAACAAACTGACCCAGCAATAACCCCGCGGCACCTCCGATAGCGCCGAAAAGAATCCCCGTCAAAATCCCCGGTATCATTTTGGCTTTTGACATGGAAATGATTCCCTCACTCATTCCGAAACATCCTCCCATAAAAATTCCGATCGACACCCCCGTTGCCATACTGAAGAGAAGAAGGTTCGGAAAATCCTTTTGGAAAAAAATGACAAGCTCGGCAAACGGCCATGAGAGAATCCCGGAAGCGATACCGATACACCCATACATAATTATTCGCATACCAAGTGACATAGAACCTCCTTTACTTTCCAGGACTGATTATAATGGTATTTTTCTTGTTATCAAAGCTTATATCCAGAACCGTAGTTCTTTTTTGTATTATTTTAAACTGGTACGATTGCTGTTCCGCCGCTGCCCCCATTCTCACCGTCAGCGTATAATTGCCCTCGGGAAGCGGAAACTCCTTTTTTCCGTCGACGGTATATCCGTATGTAACGAATTCCTTACGGTCGCCCCCGATATAATTCTCCGACCGGTTGTCAATGAGTATTTCGCCTTCGGTGAAATTGCTTTTGAGAACGAGCTTCCCCGGATATTGAACGAGTCCGATATCGAGTTCGAGATTTTCGACATCACGTTCGACATAGAGGATTATCTGTTTTTCATAATAACCGGGGGCCTCGTATTTAAAAATATAATTTCTGCCCGAGGTGATTTTATCCAGCCGTTTCCATTCGCTTTTCCAGTTTTTCCACACCCTTCCGTCCTTTATCCATATGTTCGTCTGGGCATAGATCGATTTTCCGGTAACGCTGTCATATATCGCATGTTTGATGCCGATCGGCTGAACGGGCGGTTGATCCACGCTGAATTCGAATAACCTTCGCTTTTCCGTCTGGAGGGATTGTCTTTGTATTCTTCTTGGATTAAGATAAAAAGCCTTTAAGATTTTCTGATTTTCCAGAATCAGATTCAATTCGTAATTGCCTGCGGGTAAAAAAATTGTACCGGTGGAAAGCATATCCTTCCATTTTTTATTCAGTTTTTCCTGTTTTAAAAAAGGCAACGCAATGGGGAAGGATTGCGGATGCAACATGAATGTTTTCGCCTCTTCATTCTTGCTGTCCACTTTCAACAATTCCGCCACACCATAAATGAACCTGGTATCTTTATAATAATTCTTTGGAACGAACGCCCGTATCTCGAGCCCGCCGTACGCCTTATCCTGAAAAAAATCATGGTAGAATCCCCATGAGTAGAACAGGAATCCTGAAGCCAGCACCAAAGCGGCGACGACTGCCGCAGCCGCCAAAAGGAATAGGGGGTTCCTTTTTTTCTTGACTGCCATGGACGCAAGAAGCGATTCGCTTGACTTGGAATCCTCAAGGATATAATTCCTGATTGCCCTGTTCATCTCCCTCTGGTCTTTGAAACGGGACACATACGGCGACAATAATTTCAGGAGGTATTTCAAATCCTTATACCGCCGCTTGATTTTATGGTTCATTGTTTTTCTGATTATCCGTTTAAAAAGCGCCGGTATAGCGGGATTTATTTTTTCGGGTCTGTCGTAATGACCTTTAGTAATATTTTTTATCGTGTCGGCCGAAAAATTGGACGGGAACGGTTTTACTCCCGTCACTACTTTGTAGAAAAGCACCCCGAGCGAATATATATCGGACCTTTTATCCACTGTTTTCGCGCTGGTAAGCTGCTCGGGAGACATATACGCGGGTGTTCCCATAACGGCACCGGTTTTTGTCAGATCTTCCTCTTTCTCCTCCCGTGCCGTCGCGATGCCGAAATCAACCAGCTTCACTTCACCGGCTTTTGATATAAGAACATTATCCGGTTTTATATCACGATGAACGACTCCCTTGTCGTGAGCATATTTCAGACCTTTGGCAACCTCATAGAGGATGAGAATTGATGCCATCGGGCTTATCTGTTTTTTCTTTTTTATAAGGTTCTCGAGGGTAACGCCGTCCACATACTCCATCGCGATATAATATGAGGAGCCTTCTCTGAAATGATCGTAGACCTGGACGATATTCTCGTTTCTGAAATCGATCATTATCCGGGCTTCTCTTTTAAACCGCTGTGCAAGCGCCTTCTGCGAAGTGATTCGAAGCTGTTTTATGATAATCGGCCGTCTGAGGGTGGGGTGAAGGGCTTTGAATATTTTTCCCATCCCCCCTTCACCAATCTTATCGAGGACTCGATATTTCCCTATCTTCATTTTTTCTGACATCTTACATCCCATTCCTTATTCCGTCACAAAGTACGGTGATAACCGGATATCTGCAAGCCCCAATCCTTACACAATACCTTATCACCCGTGCAAATCCGTTCATCAGCAGACAGCTTTCGCTTTTGCTATAATAAGACAGAATTCTTGATATAATCCTCCGCCTGTCCATTGAGTTCAATAATATCATTTTCCAGATCTATCGGCCGGTCCTGCGGGATCCTCGCAACGAGATGTTTTTTAGGATTATGCAGCTGAATATACTTACCCCCCGCACGGGCAAAATAACGGTCGGTGACCGCCCGATGTCCACCGAAATAATAACCGTCATCTCTTTGGGATTCATCAAGATAATATTGAATCATCTTCTGGACACTACCCTGTCGAGCCGCTCCATTATCGGTCCACGTGAGACCGGCGACAACTTCCGTGTTACCCCGGTAATTTATAATCGTCTTTCTGTCAAAAGCCGATGCCGGTTCCGCATGCGAGACGAGAAAATTCTTCCCGACGGCAAAAAGCGGTAAATTCTTTTCAAAGGTATAATATGTTGTGAGAAACTCGACACCGTAAAATCTGTTGATAAACTCGAACACCATTGCGCCTTCGTATGCGTACTTTCTGAAAGGAAAGTTACCTCCACCGCCTTCATTCATGATATTTTCGTGGTTGCCTTTCAGAAAGTGAAAATTGTCGGGAAAAGCGGTTTTCACAAACATAACCATTTCCATGATACCGAGACTTTCCCGCATCTCTTCATCCATATGCCGGTGGCGTTTGTATTTGGTCGTAAACTCCTCGAAGGCCTTCTGCCACCTGGCGACAGCCCTTCCTTCCGCGTGGAATCCATCACCCACACAGACAATCTGAAGGGTATCGGAAGATAGTTTATCGATATTTGTTTCTCCTTGATCATCGGATAAAAGCATAATCTTGATAAAAAAATCGAGCCGGGCGTGCAAATCGGGAACGATAATTACCGGTGTATATTGCTTAAGCTGTATGACCCCCCCGGGTTTGTTGCCGTTAATGCCTTCGGTTCCGTACGGCCGTATTGATTCATTCTCGTTTTCCAGCACATAGTTGACCTGCTTCAGCACTTCGAGATATTCGGGAACGGGAGGAAGCGTTTTTCGATTATATATCTCTACCAATTTCTTTTTGATATGTTTGCTCTGTTCACAAATGGCCGTTTCCTCACTCATTTCCATATCCATATTTAATGTAAATTAACATAATCTAAAAATCGATTTCTCTTTACACACACGTTACGATCGACCGTGATGACACCGCATGTTTTGTCAATCGAAGGATATACCCTCCCGCGATAATCCATATCGGGTGAAACTTTCCACGCACACGGAACCCGCTTTTTCCCCGACACTCTCATTAATAACACACACCCCGATAAAACCCCGGGCAGACCGGAAGAAACTTTCCATAGATACCCGTGCCCTTCATAAGAACGCCGTTATCCCTCATTCGGAGTCCGCCGGATCGGGATAACGCACATTCTCTCTTCAATGTCGCTGCTTACCGGCAGACTCGTCGATTGTTATGGAATATATCCCTGACGGAATTAACCGAAGCTTTTATTCGTCAAGCATTATCGTTTTGTTTACGCCGAGCATAAGTTCTTCCACCTGGGTCATCACCTGTGTCAGATTTTCTTCCTGTTCCTCCGGACTGATATCATCCTTGAAAACGGCGATCTTGAAGATTTTGGAAGTGCTTTTTACCGGTCCCGATTCAAAATCGATAATTTCATCGATCGCAACGTCTTTGGCCAGTCTTGAGTTTTCTTCCTGGGCGGAATCCGGGGCATCCGTTCTGAGTCCGATACTCGTATAGACACAATTTCGAACTCCGTCAACAAGCGGACCAATATGTACCAGAGAGCCGGAATACGTCAGCGCGAGCGCACCCCTCTCGTCATCCCTTGGAAGCACATCAATATCTTCCATATTCTGCCGTTCGATTTCTTCTTCAAAAGCATCTTTTTTTTCAAGCCAGCCCCTCGCGACTTTCTCCATGGTCTCTTCATCGTCGGGTAATTTCGATGCCTTGACGATTGCCTTGATATGGCCATGTAAACTTTCCGGTACCTGATCCAAATATTCACCCATAATCTTCCTCCTTATTTGATTATACATATGAAATATCACGCGACATAAAGAATATCAGATGATATTTCCTCTTTTTAAATACCGCCTCTCTGATAAAGCCTACTAACAGATATATAAAATGTCAAGGTTAAAAGATAAATTTAAAGTATAGACCCTTTGGCATGAATTTTTATACGTAGGTACCCCTATACGGGTGGGCCGCCGGCCGTAGGTGTTGAAAAAAAAAACACCCTTTTACGTAAAAAACCGTGTTTTTTATCACTTGAGTTTCTTTAATACAATGAGAGAAATATCGTCGGCAAGCTTTCCCGCATATTTTTTCATATCGCCTTCTTTCGCGTGTTCTTTTACGACAGACACTATTTTCTTTACAATCTCGGCTGCCGAATGTTCGCTGTGAGTAAGAATAAGATGCTTGAGATTGGCAATACCATATTGGTTATAAAAATGGTCTTTTGCCTCGATGATTCCGTCGGAATAGATAACCAGAATATCACCTTCAGCCATGTCAAAGCTTCCTTCCGAATCTTTTGCATCGATTGAACTGGTCAATCCCATATATGCCGTCTTTTTCGCGCAATCTTTCAGTTCGATCATTTTCTCTTCTTTATTAAAATAAAGGAGGGCGATTTCATGCGCGCCGGCATGGATAAAATGGCCGTCTTTTTCAAGAAAATAATTCTGCGTCATAAATTTATCACTGCCTATCCGTTCGGAATTGAGTCTGCACAACACATTGTTCACGATATTATAAATCATATACGGTTTCGCCGGAATCCCGATAGCGAGTGAGGTAAAAATCGATGACTGAAAGGCGGCCTGCTGTATCAGGGCGGTAATCCCGGCAGGCAATCCGTGACCGCTGACATCACCGATTCCCAGGTAATTTCCGTTTTCCGTGGCAAAGAAATCATAGGCATCACCGCCGACTTCTGTCGTCGTTTCCATAAAACAGGCCGTATCATAGCCTGGAATATCAACGGTTTTGGGAAGAATCGACGTTTGTATGCGACGGGCCGTATCCATTTCGCCCTGGAGTCTGTTTTTCTCAGATTGCACCCGTTTTCCTTCGATAATCGCGAAAATGACCTTCAAGTCATCGATCATATCCTTTATTGCATTCTGTTCCTCGGGAAAGAGGAACTCAAATGAATCCTTGAACACGATAACGATACCGTCGACCCTTCCCATATTGATGATGGGGTATAACCCGATGAATCGCTGGAGGCCAAGAAACTCCTTTGGAAGCGGATCGATGATATATTCCTTGTTGGTATCAAACACATTCTTGATAACCTGCTCCCCCCAGTCATTGAGGTCTTCCTTTTTGCTTTTCATTATCCTATCGATATCATATGACTTTCTCAGAATGAGGTCGTTCAGCTGGGCCTTCGTTTGTTTTTTCAGATTAAGACCGGGTGTCTTTATAAGCGGTGTGCAATACTCATAGATCAGTTCGCTTGAATCGACCTTCAACCAGTTCTCCGTTCTTCTCAATACATAGGTTCCCGTTATTCGATACTCATTCACCACCAAATTTCGCATGGATCTTTCGATGGATTCGGCGACCGCGCTTTTAATAATATTGATGTCTTCGGATACGGGACTTGCCAAAACGAGATTGATAAGGTCGTTTTTCAATTCAACGGTTTCTATATATTTCTCGATCGTTTTGTCGAGATTAAGCAGCCGCTGATAAAAATATTCGGTATAAAGCCTTATCACATAAACGACGTTTAAAATAGTAAATATTTCGATCGGCAGATGACTGCTCGGGACCAGACCGAAAATCCTGAAATCCTTTTCAAGCCCGAATCCGTTAAAAAAGACAAAATAAATCGTGCATAAAAAGATAACGCCAAAAAGCGTGTTAAAGAGGATTGTCTGTTTTCGGATGACGCCGCGTTGTAAGTTGAAAATATTATTGTTGATATTGACCGTTATAAGGAAATAAAAAAGCGAGAAGCCCATTAAAAAATTAAAGTAGAGAATACCCAGCGGAATCCCCCGCTGGAACAGACCTCTTTCCCTTATTTCTTCCAATAAAGCAAGCGGTTCTTTCAAGGCATAGATAATACATGAGGCGATCGAAATGGATACAAGGGGGAAAAGGAGCCAGTAGAAGGATTTCAATTTCATTCTGAAATCATTTGTCAGAAAGCTTTTTTCAATTCTCTGGCAATGAATCGAGTATTCGAGAAGGAAAAAACAAAGGAGGTACGCGATACTTATAATGGTGAAGGCAGGAAAGACAAAGAGACTGTCAACCCCTGTTGCAAGGATGTCGAGAAAATCCTGCTTCAAGGGAGACTGCTGTAATGTCTCTGCGGCCGGCTTGGGGAGAGGCTTCGTATAATACCCGACAATGCTTGTCGCGAGGATAAAAACACCGATAAGGGCTAATATTAAAAGTGAAATCAAAAGATAAAGCGGCCTTTTACCAAAGGTCTGCTTTTTATTCACATCACTCCATAAAAAAAGAGAGAAAAAGGTAACACCGATGAAGCTGAATAAATAAAAAATATACATAACCGCTCCCTTACTTCCCGTTCACCTTGATCTTTACACACTATCCGTCATTCCACGCACTCATCATCCCATAATTATAGTTCCGACCTATATAACCATACTCCATGTATGATGTCACACAGAGACGGTATAAATGGAATATGATAATTAAGGTTTATTCAATATACCTCTTTTATATTTATATTGTAAAATAAAAAAAAAGATATGTTTACGTAGAAAATCCTTTTTTTTGTTATCCATTACATTTATTCTGATTCTACTCTACCTGGACCGCTCCTGGAACTAAAAAAGTAAGTGTCGGAAGACTTGTTACCTGCCATGTAATATCTTTGTTATGTACTATCTTAATTATATATTTCTGACTGTCATCCACCTCCGATAATTTCATGATCCACTTTGCGACCGCCTTGATACCGCTTGAATTGAGAAAATTCAATTCACGAAAATCCGCGACAACCTCTTTTATATCATTCTCCAGCACCTTGTTATGTACCTGTTCAAAAAGCGGGTCCAAAATAATACTCGGATCTTCCATATCTATATCGCCGATAAACTTTATAACCACTCCAACGGTACTATCCAATACTTCTATCTTGATTCTTTCCTCGTTTATCGCTTCAATTCCTAATTTATTCATTCTTTAACTCCTTGAAATATGTAGTTATTAATTATCCTATATCGATTGAAACTTTCACGACATTATCTTCGATAGTAATACTTAATTCTCCGCCTGTTTCATACCTTATTCTTGCCAGACCAAGTTGACTTTTTCCGTCGCTTCGAAGCGCAGCCTCCTTCATTTGGGAAACGTACGCATCCAGGGCATTGCCTTTTATGATTTTTCCATATACCTGCCTCAATGTACCGATTGAATCCCTGGAGGCGATATTTGTTACCTGCACCGTTATTTTTTCTGTTTTCGGTGAAACATTTACCGATATATGCGTATCTTCACCACTGGCATATTTAACGGCATTTTCAAGAAGTTCACTCGCCGCCATCGCGATCTTGTCCGCTTTTGTCTGATCGACGATACTGATTGCCAGAAAATTCTGAATAAAACTCCTTGCGCATGCAATATATTTCCATCGAGGGCCAAATCTTAGTTCTATATAGCCTTTTCCTATATCTTTTTCTGCCACCTCTATCACCTCCTCATTATACAATAAGTATAGACAAGTGTATTGCACAATGCAATAGTATTCTCGGTGTTATTGCCAATTTTTTTTTCAGTGCTATATTTTATATTATTTTGGGGCAAAATCGATTATTTTTTAACCAACGACCGGTTTTTTTTTGATTATCTCCTGAATTTCATACTCACGGAATAAAAGACCACTGTCGGAGGTTGTCTATTTGTATTAATGAATGCGGCGTCGTTCTCTCTTCGACATGATTCGTCTTTATTGAAATATCACCACCTGATAAGGTTTCCGCCATAAGTCAGTCCACCGCCAAATCCGACCGTGATGAGAAGTCCGCCTTTTCTGAGCATTCCTTTTTCCCACATCTCGTTCAAAGCAATAGGAATTGTTGCCGCCGATGTATTGGCATACTCGGCAATATTAATAAAAAATTTCTCTATTGGTATTTTTAACCTTTTCGCGGCGCCTTCGATGATGCGTATATTCGCCTGATGGGGTATGATATAATCGATATCATCATGTGAAAGATGATGTATATCCAGAATGCTTTTGATAATACCGGTAAATGCCCTCAGTGCAAAAGTATACACACGTCTTCCATCCATGAAAAGAAACAACTCCTGCGAATTGCTCGCATGAATCTTGCTCACGGGTAATCGCGCGCCGCCTGCGGGAATTTTCAGGTATTCCGCCCCTTCCCCTTCCGATCGTAATATCGAAAAAAGGATACCGCGATGTTCATCTCCGGCATTTGAAGAAAGAACGGCCGCTCCTGCTCCGTCACCAAAAAGGACGCATGTGTTTCTATCCTTCCAGTCAAGCACCCGGCTCATTATTTCAGCGCCCACAACCAGTATATTACGTGCCGCTCCGTTCATGATCATGTTTCGAGCTATCTCGATGGAATAGACAAAACCACTGCATGCCGCGGCAACATCGAACGCACCGGCGTTCATTGCGCCAAGATTATTCTGGATGATACATGCTGTCGACGGAAATCCGGGATAATCCGGCGTTGATGTTGCACATATGATACAATCGAGTTCCTCCGGTTTGATACCCCCCCGATCGAGGGCAATTCGGGCGGCTTTTGAACCAAGGTTGGATGTAAACTCATTATCGGCAGCAAGATGTCTGTTTTTTATCCCGGTGTGGGATACAATCCATTCATCCGAAGTATCGATAAACTTTTCAAACTCGCTATTACTCATGCATTTTTCAGGAACATATGCACCGGTAGAATGAAAAACTGCATTCACTTGTTACTCCTTGCAATCAATTCAACAAAAAGGATGATAATGATAAAAAAACCCAAGGTCAACCCTCTCGTACCTTCAAGTTTTCACTCTTTTTCTTGACATTGTATCAATGTCTATGGTATTTTCCCATTCAATAGGTCCTTATATAATGGATAAAGAGATTTGTCAATTTTTGCATAAATGGGTTGACGTATATCCTGTATTGCATAACAATAGTGTGAAACGTCACCTAGAGAAATAACGAAGAAGGAAAAAAATCTGATATTCCTGACAAGAAAGGAAGAGAGTGATGAAAACATGTTTTTTATTTCCAGGCCAGGGAGCCCAGTATCCAGGTATGGGGAAGGACCTCTGGGAAGAAAGTGACCAGGTAAAAAAACTCTTTGATATCGCTTCCGGGAAAACAGGAATAGATATGAAAAAACTTCTATTTGAAGGCTCGGAAGAGGACCTCAAGGCCACCGATAAAACCCAGATCGCGGTAACATTGGTGAATCTTTCTTCCAGTATGTTATTGCAGGAGAAGGGTATTAAACCGGATGGATTTGCCGGTTTCAGTCTCGGTGAATATGCCGCCCTCTGCGAGGCCGGCGTTATATCGATCGATGATGTCTTCCCCATAGTCAAAGCGAGGGGAATTCTCATGGAAAAGGCAAGCAGGGCTTTAGATTCGGGCGAAGGGAATCCCGGCATGGCGGCCGTTATCGGACTCAGCTACGACCAATGCAAGAATATCCTTTCAAAGGGCAATCTACCTGATGTTTACCCGGCAAATTACAACGGTCCCGATCAAATCGTTTTTTCAGGGACCTATTCAGGCCTTACGGCGGCCGAACCTCGCTGTAAGGAAGCGGGGGCTCGGCGATACATCATGCTCAAGGTTTCCGGTCCGTTTCATTCACCCCTTCTTTCTGAAGCTGCCGCCGGTCTTGCGGATGTCCTTGCCGGCTATACCTTCAACGATCCGTCCAAGCCTGTTTTTTCAAATGTTACGGGAACGATCGTACGATCGGGAAAAGAGGCAAAGGAGTTGTGTATTAAACAGGTGACCTCCACCGTCAAATGGGTCGATGAAGAAAAAGCTCTTATTGACAACGGGTTCGATACATTCATAGAAACGGGTCCGGGGGCTGTTCTTACCGGACTTCTCAAACGGTATACTAAAGAATATATCTGTCAACCCGCCGGTACACTCGTTGATATCGGGAAATTGATAACTACCTGAGGAAAGAAGAGGAAATAGTATGTTACTGAAAAACAAAAAAGCGATCGTCACAGGCGGTGCGCGGGGTATCGGAAAAGAAATTGTCACCGCTTTTCTGAATCAGGGCGCTTCCGTCTATATTATCGATCTTGTTCAGGGTGAAGATATGAACAGGCTTGAAGAGACTGCCGCCCGGAACGATACGACCGTATTCTTCAAAAAATCCGATGTTTCGGATGAAACCGCGATATCGGCATGTATCGAGGAAATAATCGATCAATCGAAAGGAATCGATATTCTCGTGAACAATGCCGGGATCACACGGGACGGATTGATTTTCAGAATGGAAACCGAAGCGTGGGAGAAGGTAATCAAAATAAATCTGACATCGGTTTTTTTAATATCACGTATCATTGCCCGTCACATGGTCAAACGGAAAACGGGCTCCATTATCAACATGGCGTCCGTTGTCGGAATCGGAGGTAACCCCGGACAGACGAATTATGCGGCGTCCAAAGCCGGCCTTATCGGACTCACGAAAGCCCTTTACAAGGAAGTCGCGTCCCGTGGTGTCCGCGTCAACGCCATCGCTCCGGGTTTTATCAAAACGGAAATGACCGCCGCCCTGGATGAAAAGGTAATCGATTCATACCTGAATCATTATATTCCTTTTAAAAGAATGGGAGAACCAACAGAAGTTGCATCTGTTGCCGTATTTCTTGCATCAGACATGTCCTCATATATTACCGGACAGGTAATCAGAGTTGATGGGGGGATAATCATTTAAGGAGTAACAAATGGAAAAACGAGTAGTGATAACAGGAATGGGGACGGTGAATCCCCTGGGAAATAATGTCGAAGATTTCTGGAAAAATATCCGGAATGTCGAAAACGGGATTGACAGAATCACGAAATTCGATGTATCAGATTTTCCCTCGAAAGTGGCGGGGATTGTCAGGGATTTTAATCCTACGGATCGACTCGAGAAAAAAGACGTGCGCAGAAACGATCTTTTTTCTCTTTTCGGCCTCTATGCGAGTATCGAAGCGATGGAAAACGCCGGCTTAAAAGAAGGGGATGTCGACCATACACGAATGGGGGTGATTTTGGGCAATGGTATCGGGGGGCTCGAAACTCTCGAAAGTGATATCATCAAAATGCAGAGCAAGGGGAGTATGGCGGTGCAACCCCTCCTCGTCCCGAAAATGATCAGTAATATCGGGCCCGCGGTGATTGCAATAAGACATAATGCACAAGGGCCGTGTTATTCGATCGTCACGGCATGTTCGTCCGGGGCGGATGCGATGGGCGCCGCAATGCGCTGGATAAAAATGGGCGTGTGTGATGTGGTCATCTCCGGCGGTACGGAGGCACCGATAACGCCGGTAAGCCTTGCAGGTTTCTGCGTTCTCCAGGCCTTGAGCACAAAGCGAAACGATTGCCCGGAGAAGGCAAGCAGACCGTTTGACAGGGACAGGGACGGATTTGTGGTCGGTGAAGGGGCGGGAATCCTCATTCTCGAGGAACTCGAACACGCAAAAAAACGCGGCGCGACGATATACGCGGAGTTTGCCGGATATGGTATTTCATGTGATGCATTTCATCTCACCGCGCCGCACCCCGACGGCGTAGGCGGCATTGCCGCTATTAAAATGGCGATAGCGACCGCCGGTCTCAAACCAGAGGATATCGATTATATCAATGCCCACGGTACGTCGACCCCCTTGAACGATCCCACGGAAACAAAGGCGATCAAGGCGGTATTCGGTGAACACGCAAAAAAACTGAAAGTATCGTCGTCAAAATCCATGACCGGCCACCTCCTCGGCGGCGCGGGCGGAATCGAGGCAGTCGTTACCGCACTCGCCCTCCATCATCAATATTATCCCGCGACGAGAAATCTTGAAGAATCCGATCCTGAATGCGATCTCGATTATGTCCCCAACAAAGGATACGACGGAACGATACGTGCGGCACTCTCCAATTCTCTCGGTTTTGGAGGGCATAACGGCATCATCTGCCTGAAGAAATACTCGGAATAATCGGGGTCGTGAAACGGTCTCGATTATTCGCACATGCCGGCTAATATTGCACACATCAACCGGACCCGGAAAAAACCGGGCCCGGTTTTTATCAGCGCAGGCATAAAAGCGGTCCGTCATTATATCCGCCGGATAACGGCGGGTATCATATACATACACACCACACGCCGTTTGACTCTTTTCACTTTTTTCATTATCTATAGATATCCATATAAAAAGGAAAAACGATGGATAAAGAACATGCGCCGACCAAGGGTGTGAAAACACTCCTTGGAGATCCAAAAAAAGCCATATTCAAACTCGCCGTTCCCATGATTATCGCGATGTCCGTCCAGACATTGTACAGTCTCGCCGACGCCTTCTGGGTCGCCGGCATCAGTTCCGACGCGCTGGCGGCTGTGGGATACTTTTTTCCTTTTTATATGTTTGCGATCGCGCTTTCAACCGGACTCGGAGTGGGGGGCGGTTCCGCGATATCGCGAAGAATCGGGAAAAAAGACAAGGAAGGGGCCAACGCTGCTGCAACCCATACACTCGCGATTATGATGATCCTCTCGTTTGTCTATATGATTCCGCTTTTTTTCAGTATCAGTTATATCTTTTCCCTTCTCGGCGCGGGGAATGCCCTTGGCATGGCGGTCGATTATGCACATATTCTTATCCTGGGAACGATCCCTATTTTCTTTTCTCAGATCGGAAACGCCCTGTTGCGTAGTGAAGGAAATGCGACAAAGGCCATGATCGCCATAACAAGCGGCGCCGTCCTCAACATCGCACTCGATCCGGTTTTCATCTTTTGGTTTGGTCTCGGGGTTGCCGGGGCGGCATGGGCGACCCTTATTTCACTCTGTCTTTCTTCTCTCATGCTCGCGTTCTGGCTATTTCGTGATGAAGGGACATATATCACCATACGTTTTTCCGGATTCAGGTTCAGGTCCGACATCCTCGCAGATATATTCAAGGTCGGTATTCCCGCGACCATTTCCCAGGCGTCGATGTCGATAATGATGTTCGCGATCACTTTTATCGTCCGCCAGGTGGGAGAAAACGAGGGGGTAGCTGTGTATACGACGGGTTGGCGCGTGGTGAGTCTCGCAATTCTTCCGCTTCTGGGTCTCGCGACCGCCGTCATATCCGTGAGCGGCGCGACATACGGGGCAAGGGAATACCGCAAACTCAATACCGCCTATCTTCACGCAATTAAAATGGGAATAATCATTGAAATAGGCGTCGCCCTTTTTACGGTTTTATTCGCTCCTCTCATCACTATGGCATTTACCTGGTCTCCTGAAACCAGGCATATCGCACCAGACCTGACACTGATGCTTCGAATCATCTGGATTTTTTATCCTTTTGTCGTTTTCGGCATGTTCTCTTCCTCCATGTTTCAGGGAACGGGAAAAGGCATCTACGCCCTCATCATCACCATCGGGAGAACGATCGTCCTCAACGTGGCGTTTGTCTATTTGTTCGGCATGGTATTCAAGCTTGGACTGGTCGGAGTCTGGATCGGAATGATCGCAGCGACATTTATTTCAAGCGCTATCGCGTTCGTCTGGGCACGGATATATATCAATGGATTATTGAATACCTCACCGTCTCCCCCGGCTGAACCGCAAAAAGAGGAACCGCCTCAAACCGGCGTTCATCAAATCAAAGAAGACCGGGCCGTTTCGACCGGTTAAGCGTGAACCGAACGCGCATCACCTTTCCTGCCTCGAAGCCGCGGGCTGCCGCTTTTCCCCGTATATCGAATTGAGAAGCTCATTGAGCCGGGTCAGCGGAGAAACATAACGATTGAACGTGATTTTCGACTGGTACCCGTGGGGAGATACCATGACAATATCTTTGTCCAGGCAATCGACCACAGGACCGTCCGTATCAGGGAAGTATTCGTTTTTTATCGGATTGAAAACATATGTTCCGTTTTCCTTATAGATTTCGGCGATATGCGACGGGATGGGTACAAGAAAGATAAGGAAATTCGAAAACCCTCCGCCGACACTCATTCGACGGTTTTTCTTGATTTTATGGATATTCCGAAAACCCACATGCGGGTTCTGGAAACTGACGCGCATTTCGATAAGGGGCAGGCCGTTTTTATTAATAGTGAGCAATCGTTCCTTCCATTTGACCGGTTTCATCACGGTTCCGAACATATTATCAACATTCTTTTTTCTGAGGGTGAGGATAATGCTGATAATAAAGACACTGATAAAAAGCAAAAAGAATATCACCGGTATCGCCCCGCTTACAAGCTGATACATTGAGCTTATGATGTCGCCTTTATAGTAAAAGGTCAGTATTCCTTTGCCGGGCCGTATATGTGTTCCCTCACCAAAAACAAGCCTGACGGGCAGGTGGTGTTGTCCTATTTCCGTTTCCGGACTCAGCATTATCGTTACGTCA
This sequence comes from Spirochaetales bacterium, assembly GCA_016930085.1. Classification (NCBI taxonomy): domain Bacteria; kingdom Pseudomonadati; phylum Spirochaetota; class Spirochaetia; order Spirochaetales; species Spirochaetales bacterium. Next base: position 99,682 of record JAFGHO010000064.1, on the reverse strand, counting down.
AAGGGCTGCCTGGTTCCGGCAGCGACCGTTCTGGGCGAAACGGTACCGGTCAATATATTCGTTCCTTCATGGCTTAAAGCCAGAAGGGACACCACTATTTCTTCTTCATTCGGATTCTCGATGATAAAGGGAACGGAAAAAATACGACCCTGTTCTCCCAGGTCACCGGGAAACTCGATACGTGAATATCGGATGACATCATATGGATTATTCCCATAATCGACGGTATCATCATGGTCCAGAGGTATGTTCATATTGTCCGCCACTTCCCGGATGGTCCCGTATCCGGCCGTATTCCCTCCTTCCGAACCATGAACCCGGAAAAAGTAAATACTGTAGCCGCTTCGACGTATGACTCCGGTTGCGGATGCATCAAGGCGTTTTTCGAATAGTTCCGGATCGATGGAGGATGACCATGAGCCGGGCGGGGGATCATGGATTCCATCGGTAATCAGCGCCAGAACTTTCACGTGCTGTTCCGGAAGGCTCTCCCCGAAGCGGAGCAACTCCCGCGTTGCCGTAACAAGATCGGTATAGCGGCCGAAAACCAGTTTTCCCGATAACAAGAGAATTTCCTTCTCGAAACGGACCCGCTCCGCGGCATCATCGATGTACCGCGTCGTCTCATGCACGGGAAAATCGGAAAACCGGAGAAGATGCAGCTTTGTTCCACGGGGAAGCCACTCATCGAAAAATACCTGATTGAGGTACGCCGTCATCTCATCAAATACCGGTTCCATACTTGCCGAGGTATCGACCATGAGAACGAGTTCGTTTTCTGTGCCGTAAAGCGAAAAAACACAAGCCAAAAGAAAAATAATGTAATATAAAGATAATTTTCTCACCATTTTTATTATCGCCTTATTAATATATCCCACTTGAGCAGGAAATTCCATGAATTCAGCCCCTCATCGTCGATATAATCGTGCGGTATCGGGTTGTTGACGAATCACCATTAATGACTTTACTCTTTGGATGAAATCTGATATATAGAGATACGACCACAGTAAACAGGGTTTCGGACAAATGGAAACAAGAGAAGCGGATAAAATTTCAATAATTCTCCCCACCTTTAATGAAGAAAAAAATGTCGTTATGCTTTATGAAAAACTGACCGACGTTATCAAACATCTTTCCATACCGAACAAAGAGATCATATTTGTCGACGACGGATCGACGGATAACACAATCGAAAATATCAAGGAGCTGGCTGCATCGGATCCCGATGTCAAATTTCTTCGGCTTTCGACGAGGGTCGGGCATCAGATTTCATGTTTCGCGGGGATAAAGGCGGCAACCGGCGATATAGTCGTTTCAATGGATTCGGATCTCCAGCACCCCCCCGAGGTCATCTCCGAGCTTTACCGGAAGTGGCAGGAAGGTTACGATATCGTCAATACCGTACGTAAAGATACGTTGAAACGCTCCTTTTTGAAAAAAATGTTTTCACGTTTTTTTTATTCACTCATAAACAGAATATCGTCTTTGGACATCACGCCGAACACGGCGGATTTCAGACTGCTCGCGCGTAATGCCGTCACCGACCTCCTTACCTATGAAGACAGAGATCTTTTTCTGAGGGGAATCATCAGCAACCTTTCGTACAAGAAAGCGTATGTGGAATATGTCGCACTCGCCCGCCGGCACGGAGAGTCGAAGTATGATTTCAGGCAGAGTCTGCGCTTCGGCTTCATGGGGATTTTCTATTTTTCGGAACTTCCCCTCAAGTTGAGCGGTTACGCGAGTATTGTCTGTATTCTCTTTACCATCGGTTTCGTCATTTACGAAATCGTCCAGTACGCGACCGGCCATACCTCCGCGCCGGGTTATATCACGATCGTCCTCCTCATCAATATCTACTTCTTTTTTATTCTCTTTATTCTTGGGATTATCGGGATATATATCAATAAAATATATCATCAGACCAAACACAAGCCGGTCTTCTATATCGCAGAAAAAATCAACCTCGAGTGAGAACGCCATGCTGATCGTAAACGCAGACGACTTCGGTCTCGCGCCCCATATCAACAGGGGTATTATCGAGGCGGTCGAAGCGGGAGCGGTGAACTCGGTATCGCTTGTCGCAAACGGAACCGCTCTCCCTGAAGCAGTCGCGTTTTGCCGCCGCCGCCGGGGACTCGATACGGGAATTCACTTTGCACTGATCGATGAAATGCCGGTTTCACCCCCTTCCCGCATTCACTCGCTGATCGGAAAGCGTGAACGTTTTTATCCCGATTACCGCCATTTTATTATCCGCTATCTGTTCGGGCGGATCCGGCTTGAGGAAATCGCGATCGAACTCGAATCGCAGCTTAAAAAAATTCTCGACACGGGCCTTACCCTCTCTCACTGCGATTCCCACCAGCACCTCCATCTGCTTCCCGGCATTGCGGATATCGTCCTCGCACTCTGTAAGCAGTACGGGATCGGGCGGGTACGTATCGTCAATGAAAGACCCGATGCAAAATACGCTTTCCAGATACCCCCTCTTATCCTGATGAGGTTTTTCTCATGGATGATCGGTAATAAAGCCCGCACGATGGGAATTAAGACGGCGGGGAGGTTTTTCGGATTCAACACATCGATGAGAATCAATCGGTCCATAATAAAAAAGGCGGCACGGACCGCCCGCTACCGCGATGTTGAACTCATGACCCATCCGGGCTATAATACGAATTCCCCCGGCAGATACGCGCGATGGAAAATGAACTGGGACAGAGAAAGGGAAACGCTTCTGGATGCATTTGTGAAAAATCCAGACTGATTAGTGGAAGAGACCGATTGCATGGTTTTATAGGGGTGAAGCAATCACCCGTTACGCCGCACTGATAGATCAACCGACCGGATGAAAGTGAAAAAACCGCGCATCTTCCGAAGCAAAATCGTCGCGGATACTCTTGTGAGTTTCATATAAAGCCCTTATAATGGAAAGAAACAGGACATCGCGGCCGGAAAACCGGCCGGCCGCGTCATGAAATGAAAAGGCCGCCGTAGAAACGGTGATCCGCTTATAACATTCACTACCTGATCATTGGAGGAAAACGGAATCAATATGACAGACATAAAAAACAAAAAAGTTCTTGTTACCGGTTCGTCGGGCTTTATCGGCTCCCATCTTGCGGAGGAACTCGTCGCAAGCGGCGCGAAAGTCAGGGCTTTCGTTCATTATAATTCGAGAAACTCATTTGGAAACCTCGAACTTCTCGACCCGGATATTTTCAGATCCCTTGAAATCATCACCGGCGACATCAGCGATCCTTTTTTTGTGGAAAAGGCCGTATCCGGATGCGATATCGTCTTTCATCTTGCCGCCCTCATCGCGATTCCCTATTCCTATATCGCTCCAAGATGTTATGTGGAAACGAACATCTCCGGGACACTGAACATCATGGAAGCCTGCAGGAAGCGGGGGGTTGAAAAAATCGTCCACACCTCCACATCCGAAACGTACGGAACGGCGATCTACACCCCGATCGATGAAAAACATCCGCTGCAGGGCCAGTCACCTTATTCCGCCTCGAAAATCGGCGCGGACAAAATCGCCGAGGCCTTTCACCTCTCGTTCAATCTGCCGGTCTCAACGATCCGTCCTTTCAATACATACGGTCCGAGGCAATCGGCGCGGGCCGTCATTCCGACGATCATTTCCCAGGCCCTTGCCGGTGACGACATCAAACTCGGTTCACTGGATCCGGTCAGGGATTTTACTTATGTCAAGGATACGGTTTCAGGTTTTATCGCAATCGCACGATCCGAAGAAACCGTCGGCAGGGTCACCAATATCGGGACCGGCAAGGCGGTGTCGATCGGGGACCTCGCCGATACAATCATCCGTATCATGGGCGGAAAAAAACGGATCGTATCCGACGGAAAACGCGTACGTCCCGAGAAATCGGAGGTCATGCAACTACTTTGCGACAACGGCAAGGCAGCGGAATTGACGGGGTGGCGGCCGGCAACACGTCTCGAAGACGGTCTTGCCGAGACAATAGAATTCGTACGCGCTCACCCCGAACTCTATAAAACGGATATCTATAACATATAAGGGAGGTAGACAATGCAGGCGATCATTCTTGCCGGCGGCAAGGGAACCCGACTCTATCCGTATACCGTATCGATACCGAAACCACTCATTCCCGTGGGGGACGTTCCCATTATCGAAATCGTTCTCACACAACTCGCCGCAGCCGGTTTCACCGACATCATTCTCGCACTCGGCTACATGGCGGACATGCTGAAGGCCTATGTGGGAGACGGTTCGAAGTACGGGGTGTCCGTCACCTGTTCGATCGAGGAAAAGCCCCTCGGGACAATCGCCCCCCTGAAACTCATGTCGGACAACCTCGAAGACGATTTTCTGGTAATGAACGGCGACCTTCTTACCGACATCGACTACAAGGGACTTTACGATTATCATATGAAACAAAATTCAAAAGCAACCGTAGCGACCTATGTCAAAAAAACGAAACTCCAACTCGGGGTTATCGAAAACGACGGGGAGCACCGCATTGTGCGGTTCAGTGAAAAGCCCGTGCTCGAGAACAAGGTATCCATGGGGATTTATATCTTCAATAAAGCGATTATCGACTATATCCCCGACAACGACTATTTCGGATTCGACTCGCTCATGTACGACATGACGGAAAAGCGGGACAGGGTCTATTCATACGAGTTCGACGGCAGGTGGTTCGATATCGGCATGCATGAAGACCTCGTGACGGCAAGCGAAGAGTTTCTTTCCAACAGGCACATCTACCTGCCCGGTGTCAATCCCGCATGACGGTAACGCAATGAACCCGGAGTCCATGAACGCCGAAAGCAGCATTCTGATCACCGGTTCATCCGGCCTTGCCGGCACGTGGCTCGTCCGGGCTCTTCGTGAAAAGGGGTACCGCAGGCTTTCTTTGCTCGACATAGAAGACACAGCGGGCGAAGGGAGATATACGGGTTCAATCTGCGACAGGGCTTTTACGGAAGAAGTGATCCGCACCGTCCGTCCGAACTGCGTCTTCCACCTCGCGGGGATCGTCGGACACCGCCCTGATTCCGAACTCGTCGAAGTCAATGTCCGCGGCACCGAACTGCTTCTCGCTTCGCTCTGCATGGCGGGCCTTTCTTCCGCCCGCGTGCTTATCGCCTCTTCGAGTGCCGTTTACGGAGACAAAGGCGAAACACCGATTACCGAAGACTCATCCTCCTGCCCCGCGAACGGCTACGGCCGTTCTAAACTGATGCAGGAATATTCCGCCCTCTCGTTCTTCAGTCGCCTCGGGCTTCGGGTCATTGTGTCACGGGCGTTCAACAACACCGCGCCGGGTGAAAAGCCGCACATGTTCGTTTCACGCATCGCCTCCCAGATCGCCGAAGTGGAAGCCGGGTTGAAAGAAAAACTCTCTATCGGTCCCCTCCACTCATACAGGGACTACCTCGATACCCGTGACGTTGTCGATGCCTATATCGCCCTCATGAAATCGGGAATCCCGGGGGAAATTTACAATGTCTGTTCGGGAAAAGCGATCAAGGTGGAAGATCTCTTTCTCACCCTCATACGGCAAGCCTCCCGCCCCGTTCCCTATGAGGTGATCGAATACGATCAACGGGGCAATATTCCGTATCAATGCGGAAGTTCGGCCAAGTTGAACGAAGCGACCGGATGGAAGGCAAAGAGGGATATCACGGTCACACTGGGCGAGATATTATCGTACTGGAGGAGAAAAATAAAAGCATGAACAAAAGCCCGTTCATCGACACACACGCCCATTTCAACCTCATCCTCGAAGACGCCGGTCTTACCGAAGAAGCACTCCTCGACGATTGTTTCAAAGCCGGTCTTTCCCACGCGGTCCAGATCGCCATTTCCGAAGAAACCCTTCAGTGGAGTTATGATTTTGCTGTCAGGAACAAATCACGCGGCATTCTCTTCAGCCTCGGGCTGCATCCCTCCTCGCATGCCGGGGAGCGTGAACTCGGAAAACTCGAAAAAATGGTCGAAAGCGCCCTACGGTCGCATCCCGGCCTAATCTTCGGGATCGGTGAATGCGGTCTCGATTTTTACCGGATGCGGCAGAGTAAATCGATGCAGGAAGATTCCTTCCGTTACCAGATACTCTGCGCGAAAAAATACAACCTTCCCCTCATCATTCATAGCCGGGACGCGATGGCCGATACCATGTCCGCCCTGAAAGAACTCGAGCCCGCCCGAGGGATCATGCACTGTTTCCAGGGGGGAAAACGGGAAGCGAAACATGCCCTCGACTGCGGTATGATGATTTCGTTTGCCGGAAATCTTACCTATAAAAACGCGCACGATCTGCATGAATCGGCCGCATATGTTCCCCTCGACCGTCTTCTCCTCGAGACGGACGCGCCCTTTCTCACGCCGGTCCCCCTCCGCGGCAGGAAGAACAGGCCGGAAAACGTGGAACATACTTACCGCTTCATGGCCCGATTGAGAAATATACCGCTCGAAAAGCTTGCCGAACGGATTTCCGGGAATTTCACGGATATGATTCAGCGGCCTGCGTTGTGATCAAAATAGGCAAGAAAGATACCGGCTGCGACTCCCACATTTAGCGAATCCACCTCCCCCGATACGGGAATCGTCAATTCCTCCTCACAGCACCCGATCCATGACGCATGAAGTCCCTCGTATTCGTTGCCGAAAACAAGGGCATAAGGCGATCGGGGAACGCTGTCAAAAAGCGGCCGGGCAGCCCTGGACGTGCCCGCGGCGTACAGGTGAATCCCCATCCCGCGAAGCGATCCGCATTCGGCTGCTTCTCCGATGGAAATCATGGAAAGAGAAAGAACCGCCCCCATCGATACCCGCAGGGCCTTTCTGGAAAAAGGATCGCAACTCCCCACGCCGAGTACGAGGGAGTCGAATCCGAATGCCGCGGCACTCCGTGCGATACTACCGAGATTCCAGGTCTCGGAAAGCCGGGAACAGATGATGAGTTTCCGAACGCCGGGATTCTTTTTGATATATTCACCCAATACCGGATGGGCCGGCCTTACGGCCGCAGCCAGCACCCCCCGGTGAAAGGGGTATCCCGCTATCGATGCGATCTCCGGATGCGGCCGCACAATCACCGGACAGCGGGAACCCGCGCGGCGCGTGAAATGTCCGGCGAGACTATCCGTCGTGAGGAGACAGATCATCTCGAGGCCGCAATCGAGCATCCGTTCCGCCACAAGCCTTCCTTCCCCGACGATGATCCTCTCTTTTTGCAGTTCGCGGTCGGGCAGGCGGGAGAAGAGCGTGATATATTCCTCTTCATTCATTTTACGCATCTATTTCCGGTCCGCCTACGTCCCTGCATTTTCTATTCCTGCGCCGTGATCACCTCGAGCCCGGTCACTTCCATATACACATGATCGTGCGGCTGGCCCACGGTCTGAAACGAGATCTGGAATATCCCGTCAGGGTCAAACCCGACCGCATGACCCCAATCCTCCTGCTTCAAATCGGAATACAATACGCTGACCGCGGTTTCTTCAGCAGGCGCCCTGAACACATATCCGTGGTAATTATAATCCTTCACGCTTTTTACGGGCAGTCTGAGACGATACTCCTTGTTGTCCCCCCTCACCATGAAACGTATACCAGAGCCTTCCGAAAGCCGCTTTTTTCCTTCATCATCCAGATCGATTCCGCAACCGATGAAGCCCCATGCCAGATCCGTCGTGACAACGCCCTCGAGTACAAGCCTTCCCTTGTCGCATTCTTCATTGATAACGAGGGAAGCACCACCGTCCGCCCTGTCGTCATAATAGAAACAGCGTTCAAACGAAAGAGAAGTGTTATCCTCTGACACGACGAGGTCTGAGGATTCCTTCGCCTTCTTCTCCGGTTCAGGTGCCGGTTCCTCCTTTACCGTCACACACGAAAATACGAGAAAAATTACTGATAAAAGCGCGATACAATGATGTCCGATGTTTATATTCTTCATCTTTTGCCCCTTTTTTTATAGTTTTCCATGCCTGAAAAAGTAAAACGAAGAGGCCGTTCTGTCAATAAAAATTATCGCGAACATGCTGGAACTTTATTGTAATTTGGTGTAGGCTTATAGGTGCAGGCATTCTTCGAAACAGGAGGAAGCATCCAATGAAAAAAAGTGTGTGCTTTGTCATCGTGTTTTTGCTTTTCGTCTCCGCCCTTTTTTCACAGACGCTGGAGCCGGTGATCGACGATCTTTCCAATTTTTTTTACGAATTCGGAAAAGAAACACTCATCCCTATGTTTCAGAACGAACTTTCCGGGTGCGGTATCGGTAATGCCGATTTTGACGACGACGATACTTTTTATTTCGGCGCTTCGCTTGGGGCAAACCTCACCAATGGTATTTTCAAATTCGTAAACGAGGAAAACTCGGCTTTCGACCTCCTGGATGTCAATTATTTCGTGAGCACGATCATGGAAGACGCCCCCGATTTTGTCGGTGACGGCTATGATTTTTTCCAGACATTCTTTCTTTTTCCCAATTTCCGCCTCGCGGCCGGTTTCCCCTTCTTCTTCGATACGGAAATGACGATCCTTTTCTCGATCCTGCCGGGTATTCTCACGGACTGGATCGCCGACCTCGCGGCATACGGGGGCCTCGAGGCGAGCAGCCTCAACGCGGGCATCCGCCTCCGAAAGGTGCTATTAAAAGACGCCGGATGGTTTCCCGCCATATCCTTAGGTCTCGGCTATACCTTTTCCTACTTCCATATCAATATTCCGGTGCCCGAGTTCGAACAGGACATGGAAGGCGATATTCTCAGGCTTTCGGGAACGCTTTTCCTCGACAACATGCTCAATACCGTCGGGGTTGACTTGAATCTTTCGAAAAAATTCGGGATCTTCGTACCGTTCGTGAAACTGTCTCCCTATTTCCAGTGGGCATCGTATCACGGCGGCATGAGTGATTTTTATGCGGAAATCGAGGACTCGATCGGGGATACGATTGTCGATTCCACGACATCGCCGGAAGGCGAAATATTCCTCTATGAAATATCGATGGTCCTAACTTTCGGCTTTGAACTCGTCTTCGGCGACTACATCCTCTTTCCCTACTCGACCTTCGACCTTTCGACCAATAATGTTACCGTGAATCTGGAAATGAGGTCTGAGTTTTAGCAGGACGCCTTCCTGTCCGCTCCCGGTCAACAGGCCGAGTAGTTCCATGGGGAAATAGTGCTGGTTTTTTGGTTGGTGATTTGTTGTAGCTTAAAGGCGAAGTATCCAAAACGGAGAATTTTCGTGTGTATAAATAGAAACCAGGCGGTCTTTCCCCGGTATATGCCGGATGATTCTAAACAATTGTCGTAGATTTCTCCGCAGGTCGTGTTGCAGCCTTTCATCTTCTCTTTTCCAACGATTGAATATCTTTTTTAATTTCTGAAAAACATTAATTCCATATCTCTCCACAAACCACAAAAACACCTCCAGTAACCCCCTCAAAAACTGTGCGATACTGTAACAATTCAGATCCGAATGCAGCACCTTTATCTTTCGATACACATCTTCGGGGAAATAAACATGGACATGCTCCCTTTTTTCATCCGGCCGGGATGATACGGACCGGTATCGGCTCATCCGCTGTTTTCCCCATTGATGTTCCTTTATTATCAAAGGATCGATAAGTGAAACAATTTTGACGACAAGACCCGATAGTGATCCTTTTATACCATAACGAGTCAGGTTTTTAAGCTTTTCTTTCATCGAGTCGGGAATGACAAAATGGAACTCATGTGCATCCGTAATCAACATACAATACTCCTTGCAAATAGTGATGTTCATATAGGAGTATAACGCATAAAAAAGGCGTACCGCATTGATTTTTTATAAAAATTCAGATGAAAAATAGTCCTTTATTATATAACTAATATCGGATGAGGAAGCTATGTTAACATGAATTGTCTTCAGAAAAAGAATAAGCCGTACTGTCTTTTAAAGCGGCAGCGCGACAAGCCCTTCCGTCCCCGATATGATGAGGGTATTCACTTCCCAATCCATGGAGGTGACGTCTCCGGGCAGGCCCGCGACAAAGGGGTAGGTCGCAACCAGGTTTCCGCCACTGTCCTGAATATAGAGGTACGTTTTCGATGCGTAAGCCGTATAAGTACCGTTTGATTCTGCCATATAAATACGGTTATGTTCGGTTCCGGGGACAAGTGCCGGGGTGCCGCCCGAAAACATAGTCGGTATATTGATACTCCAGAGCCCGTCCTCTGTTCCGGCATAAAGGGTATTGGCACCATTATAGCCGAGGGCATAGATATAGAGTTCCCTTTTCCCCTGTCTTACCTTGAAAAAACTGGCAACCCTTAACAGATTGACCTTTGCGGGTGCAACATAGGTATCGATTAATGACTGTGGAACTAAAAACGCCCCGAGGGCGGTCGCGAAGTAAACGGCGTCACCGGTAACGACGAAATCATGAACGATTTCCCCCTTGAAATACCGCCCGTAATTGACATTCACCCAGACATTCTGTGCAGGTATCGCCTGGTCCCAATCGACGCCGCCGAGCCCGCCGTTTCGCTGGAAAAAGAAACTGACATTGCTTCCGTCATAATATGCCAGAGACCGGAGGATGTTGATGGTTCCAAGATTCGACATCAGTGTATCATCAAATGAATCCACTCCGTTCCAGACAATCACATTCCTGTTCGTATTGATATAGAGACATGCGGGCGGGGCACCGCCCGTGTAACGGTAGCCTTCCGTCAGGGAATTGATCATATACCCTGAAAAACTCTGGGAATGCACGGTCATTGTCAGAGTATCCGGGTCGGGAACGGCATCAAATGTACCCCTGTAGACATTTGTCCGTGTTGCTGCATAGATAGGCGGTGTCAATGATTCAACGACCGCAGCCCCGCCAACGTAACGGCCGAGTATGCTCTGCGCCTTGATAAAGGGCGAGGGGAGAAGGTCGACACGAACGTAGTTGTCCTTGTCCGGGATCACGGTGAAATCGCCGGATTCGGCGTAATATCTGACATCGTAGGCAAGAAAATCACCGTTCGAGATATACTGCCCGATCCCCAGCCATAATTTGTACGGACCGCCTGCCGGGATATTCTCCACCGTCACCTTCCGCTGGTTCCCGGAAAGTTCGAATTCACGGTAATCCGACCTGCTGCCGAGTCGGAACATTTCCCGGTTGAAGAGGAGGTAGACCCGCGCGTAATCGCGGCCCGACTGAGGCCCCCTGGTTTCACCCGTATCGCCGGATGCGGGAACGGTGAGGGTGATGCTTCCGGTTCTTGTTTCCGCCTCCATTGTGCATGAAAAAAAGGAAACAACCGTCACGGTAATGATTCCCGCTATAAAAACTGCCTTTTTCACCTTACGTTTCATGATCTCCCTCCTCGCTGGCTATTCCCAGACCACGACGATATCGCCGGTTGCGGACGGCCCCCTGTTTGCCGGAAAAAGCTCTTCTCCGGTGACGGCCGAAACCCAGAAGGTGTTCCGCTTGTTTTCCCTGGTCGTTTCCGGAAGGTCAATGCCGATGGTAAAACTCCCCTCCCCCGCGGCGATCCTCCGTTTCTGATTCAGCCTGTTCAGAAAATCGCAATATCCGTCTTTTACGAACACGCTGTACATATCATAGGTGATGATCGTGCCCCTGACCGCGGCGGTCGATACGGGACTTTTCAGTTTGAAATCCTGCTTTGTTCCTTCCGTTTTCTTTACCTCGGCCGTTACCTTACCGAAGTCGAGAAAGATATCCGTCTGTATCGTATCTTCCCGTCTTAAAAGCTCTTCGAGTTTCATCCGCGTCAGCGGTTTTACCGTCACAAAGGAGGTTCCCAGGTCGATCACCGCTTCCGATTTGAATCCGGTCGCGATCATGGTTCCCTTTGAAAGCGTCATATTCTCCTTTGCCGGCTGCCATGTTTGGGCGGGAAGTTTCACCTCCACTTTTCCCCTCACATTCTTCACGATGATCGTTTCCTGTGAAAAAACAGGCACAAGAAACAGGAATAAAAAAAAGCTGATAAAAAAACGCCGCATAGTCGGATACCTCCTCGTAGATACTACCTAAAAACTGAAAGAGAGTTCGAATTGAATACAATACTCGAAATCCCTTTCAGCGCTGTCGAACGCTCCTCCGGAACCGGTAAACGGGATAAAGAATCCATTTCCCAAACTCATGCCCAGATCCGAAAAGGGCCTGAAGTTGATGATGAAATCGATTTCCGTTCCCAGATAGACCGCATCCGAATCCGGCACAAGCCCCCTGGTTTCGGAAATAACTCCCGTCGTGGGCCTGAAAAATGCCGTTGCACTCAGAAGCGCCAGAACCTCATCCAGCATCCCGTAGCCCGCGAGGGCAAGCGGTTTTATCTGGTAACTCGCCGTCATATAGAAAAGATTGCTCAACGCGGGATCGAAGACGATGAATGATTCGCGGTTCGAAATAGGGGTAAAGAGAAAGGAAGGTCCTTCGATATTTCCCTCGACACAGGACACCGCATCCTCATCGCCGCTCGCAAAGACCGCCTCGAGCCCTATCCGTGAAAACGAGAGGGATTCGGCATAGTAACTTATCTCGAAGCCGGCAAGAAAGGCGAGGACTGGTTCATACCCGTATGATTTTCCCGTGTATGATTCATCGTCATCTTCATAGGTGAGGCTGCGTCCCGTTTCGACATAGGCAAAAGCGGAATAATAAAGAGACGGGGCCATCCTTCCCGAAAGCCCGGTACCCGCGTACACCGAATCGTAGAAGCCGCCCGCGAGCTGCGGTTCTTCCGTTCCCTCTTCCACGATCTGATCGCCGGACCTGAGATCTTTCTGAAAAAGAAGAGAAGCCCAGAGATCGGTTCCGGGGGCGACATCGGGAAACCTGCAATCGATCGTGCCGAGCATTCTTCCCGGGGCGAACCAGACATCGGGATCGCTTCTGTCCGCGGAATCTCCTATTGAGAGTGTTATTGTGGTATTGTGTTTGAACAGGAGGCCGGTATACCCGAATCCCACGGAAAGGATAGCGGCCGGATATGAAAAACCAAGCCGGAAACCGTCCGCATTATGATCCAGCACGAGACCGGTGGGGTCGGTAAAGGCAAAGCGGCCCAGATCCAGGGAGAGCATGGAGAGGTCACCTCCGTCAAGAAGCCATTTATACTGGAGGAGAAGGAGGTCGAGATCGCCCGAGACGGGCATATCGAGTGCATAGGTGTAATTGCCGTTCACGGAAAAACTCCCGTTTTCTCCCAGCCCCTGATTCAGCCAGAGGGCGATGCGGTCGATTTGATAAAAACCGGTCGCTTCATCGATGGAATAGGATGTCGCGTTATCGATATAACCGCCGAAATCGATCGAAAAGAGGTTCACTGCGGCACAGCTTATCACCGCAAAAAGAAATAAAACCTTCTTCATGATGCACTCTCCTTCCGGTCGATCACCCGTGAAATCAGATCGATGAGTTCCCTGCCGCTGACGGTGCGTGAAGGATCCGGACGGTCCGTAATTATCTTCAGGTAGACGAGTTCACGGACCGCGTAGCGCGGTCCCGGGAATATCGAGTACATCACCCCCCCCTTGAGATCGAAGGTCTTCATGAGAAGATACGCCGCTTCACCCAGGGTCAAAGGCGTATCGGCTGATTCAATAGTGAGTTTCCATTCCTTTTCCCGCAAAACCCCGAGGGCTTCCTCTATCGTGGCGTCTTCGGACACTATCCCGCCCGCAGAAAGAATTGCATACACGGCAGTGCCGGATTGAACCGTCTTTTCCTCGAGCAGGATATCGATTCTTTCCCCGATCTGACAGAAGAGAGGCCACTGGACAATGAAAAGAAAAAGGAGAGAATAGAGATAGTTACTTTTTCTCATGACGTACTCCTCGATTATTTGTCGCATGACATGGTAAAAGTATAGCACACTCGGAAACGGAACTCAATCCAAAAACGTGAAAAGAATACGTCATTACCGGACCGATAACCGGCCGGATGTATACACTGTTATAAAAAACCAGTCCCAACAGCGCGGGATAAATGATTGTACATAAAACCCGCACCGCCTGTGTGATAAAAAAATACTTTTATTTCTCCGGGTTTTCGCTTAGGGTTAAAGATGGACAGGAACCATGCTGTTCAAGGAGGGACTCCCATGGAAAATAAAAGCGAATCAATACGGCTCAAGATGTTTCTTATTCCGGCTATCGTGGCGGTCTTTTTTACCCTCTTCAATTTCCTGACATTTTACCGCCTTATCGATTTACGCCTGTATGACGCCCTCCTCCATGTAAAACCGCCGGTTACCGAAAATCACGATATCCTTTTTCTCGAAATCGACGATGAGGCGATCGCGAAACTCCAGCTTTTCCCCTGGCCCCGGAATTATATGGCGGAAGGCCTGCTTCTCATGAAAGAGTTCGATGCCGCCTATGCGGTCTTCGATATCGAGTACACGGAAGAAAGCCCGAAGGGCGTGAACAGTTCGTTCCTCGACAAGGATATTCCACAATATTTTTCAGAGGAGTTCCGCACGATCGACACGAATATCAGAGACCTTTTCGCGGCGATTAAAGACAGACAGATATCCCTCAAGGATGCGGAAGTATATATCGATGAGCTGGCCGGCCTCACAAGCCAATCGAAAGAGACGCTTCTGGAAAAAGTGCAGGAAATCGCCATCGACAACGATCGCTTCCTCGGACAAAGCGCGCGCTTTTTCGGCAAAGCCTTTTTCACCGTCAATATGCTTCCTGAAAGCGAAGGGACGACTTCACCGGAACTTGAGGCATTGAAGTCGTACGTTCTCGATGACGTTTCCCATAAAAATTGTACGGTCACATCCGGCCTCATGTACAGGGCGGTCGATATACGGCCGGCGATCGGCGTCATCCTCGAAAACTCATCGGGGGCCGGATACCCGAATGTCGTCTATGACGGCGACGGGGTATGGCGGAGAATCGATCTGATTCGTGAATACAAAGGAGAGTACTTTGCCCAGCTTTCCTTTCGACCCCTTCTCGATTATCTCGGTAATCCCGATATCCTTTTCAACGGTGAAAGCATCGTTCTTCATAATGCCGTCCTTCCGGGAAAAGGGACGCGTGAAATCTCCATCCCCTTAACCGATAACGGCATGATGCTCATCAACTGGCCCCCGAAAAAATTCGAAGAGAGTTTCAGACACTTCTCCTTCTATCCCCTTGTCCGTCACGGCATGGAAGAGGACCTTCTCCTTCAGAACCTGCGGGAAATGAAGCGGGTCGGCTATCTCCCGGCATCAGGCAATGATGATGATTTCATCGACGCCTACGACTATGCCGAATCCCTCAAGGGAGAGGTGTTCGAAGGCGGCGACCGTGCCCTCATTGCCGAATACGTGCAGTGGCGAAAATACTTTTACCGGAAGGCCAGTGAGATCCTCTCCGGCGGGCAAAAAGAATATCTTCTCAAACAGATCGACGAAATCCTTGATTCACCGAACGTATCGGAGGACATTAAGGGGCGGTATGCCGCGATCAGACCGGGTGTCATCGAGATTTTCGACGCGACGCAAAAGATTTACGCTACCATTTCCGGTATTCGGACCGAACTCGAAAAGGAGCTTCCGGGTTCGATCTGTTTTATCGGGTGGACCGGAACGTCGACCACCGATATCGGCGTGTCGCCGTTCGAGGAAGAATACATGAATGTCGGGATGCACGCCTCCATCATGAACACGATTCTCTCCGGGACGTTTCTGGATATCTTTCCATGGTGGATTTCGGCGATTATCGGTTTTATTTTGGCAATACTGATCAGTATTATCATCCGCAACCTGAATCCGCTCTTTTCGATAATCGTGGGAGTCGGGTGCGTCGCGGGAATCATCCTCCTCATCACCGCCCTCTTCATCGCGACCGGTATCTACCTTCCCATGTTCACCCCCGTGATGATCTGCTTCTTTACGTTTCTCATCAAGACATTCATCAACTTCCTCAATACGGAAAAGGAAAAGCGCTTCATCAAGTCCGCTTTCGGCCACTACCTATCACCCGTGGTCATCAATGAACTGATTTCCTCGCCGGAGAAACTGACGCTGACCGGGGAAGAAAAGAACCTCACGGCCCTGTTCACCGACATCAGGGGTTTTTCCACGATCAGCGAGGTGTTGACCCCCACTGATCTGGTCAAGCTTCTCAATTCATACCTGACGGAAATGAGCAACATCATCCTCAACCAGAAGGGCACTATCGACAAGTACGAAGGCGACGCCATCATCTCCTTTTTCGGTGCGCCCGTGGATTTTAACGATCACGCGAACAGGGCGTGCATGGCGGCGGCCAGGATGAAGCGGATGGAAGTATTACTCAACGAGCACCTGCTTCGGGAAAACCTGAGTCCGTCCCCCCTGTACACGAGAATCGGGATCAACACGGGGAGAATGACGGTCGGAAACATGGGGACCGAACAGAAAATGGATTACACGATCATGGGGAACGCGGTCAACCTCGCCGCGCGCCTCGAAGGCGTCAATAAACAATACAACACCAAAATCCTCATCAGCGAGTACACCTTCAATGAAGGCTCACAGGGAATCGTCACCAGAAAACTGGACAGGGTAAGGGTGGTGGGGATTAAAACACCGGTACGGCTGTATGAGGTTATCGACGAGGAGGAGTTTGTCGGCGAACAGGTAAAAGAGGGACTTCGTATATTCAATGAGGCGCTTTCATGCTTCGAGGACAAGGCATGGCCGATGGCGCAGAAGCTTTTCGAAGATGCAAGAAAGGCAATCCCGGGCGACGGACCGGCCGATATCTATATAAAACGATGCCGGGAGTTTCAGAAGAAACCCCCGGCAGACACCTGGGACGGTGTGTTCAACCTTGTCAAGAAATAACGGCGGCCCACGTGATATTTACGGTACTGCCGCGGGCCGCCGGTATGGGTTCGGGCCGCCGGTATGGGTGCGGGCCGCCGGTTTTTCCGTGCTACACGCTATCGAGGTATTCCCCGAGTCTGAAAGGGTACGGCGGGCAGCCCCTGATACGGCCCATATCCCCATCTCCCCGGCAAAGACTCTTCACCGCGCAATTTCCGAATGCCACGGCCTTCTTTGTCTTTACATCGGCGCTGCCATGACGGTTCCCCAAAAACACGGTTATTTCTTTTCGCGGTGCGGTTGTGAGGAGTTTGCAGGAAACGAGAAAGGCGTTCATGCAGGCGCTGCATGCGTTTGTCCCGCAAACGGTGAATTGCAGCGGCACGATGGCTTCCACATTCACCTTTTTAAACGGATACGCCACTTCTTCGACCCGGCGGCCGCGGACGTCGATCGATTGCATATCGTGCGCCGTTATATGATTCGACGTGCAATACTCGGCAAGATGCCGCACTTCATCGATGCCGTACCCCATCACACCGCACCCGATACAATCGATCTCCCAGCTGTTCCGGCCTGCCAGGATCACATTGAGATCGACGATATCCCCGCCGTGCGGGCCCATACCCTCCATGCAGGAAGTCGCATCGACAATGGTCAGGTTCGGTTTGACGGTATTGTTGAGATCCGCGATCGCCGCGTGAAGCCCTGCCTCATGGAAGCGTCTTTTCTCCCCGCAGACCAAAATCCCCTTCAGGTTTTTCAGGGCAAGGGAGATCCCCGTCGCGTAGTGTACCTTCATGACGGGGAGGTTGATCAGTTTATCGGCGGCGAAAATCTCCTCGGCGACGTCGATCGTATCGAGGGCGAGGGGTTGTTCGACGGTCAGCGTCTTCGCCCGGGACCGGTTCAGATTGACTAAAGGAATGCCGCAGGTTTCGGCGAGCCGGGTATACCCGGTCGCCTTGAAATATGCGTCCGTTATTCCCGCGTTTCCGAACGACGATTCTGCAATGGATATGCGCCTTATTCCGTAATCGAGGAGTATCCGGATCAAAGCTTCGACGAGGGCAGGTCTCGTGACGAGATCGGAACCGTTGATATTCGGTTTCAGAATGACGCTGTCGTTCCGGCAGATATAATTGCCGAGTCCGCCGACGAGACCCAGCGCTTCTTCGAGGCTTTCCCTGATGTCATTTCCCGTCCCGACAATCCCGACGATTCCCATACCGGTTGCCTTTCATCTTTCAGGTAATGATACGTCCGGTAGCGGATACATATCGTAACCGTGACGAATTTGGAAAATAACCGCGCTTTCGGCCATACACCCGCCGGCAGGTTACCGTGCCTCTCCGCATACCTGGAAATAGACGGTAAAACCGTATTCCCTTGCCGCAACACGACTCATATAGTCGAACGCCTTTTCCGGGATCCCCGTCATTCCTCCCGTTTCATAACCGACATAGTTGAAGGGGTTTCCGGGCGCCGGTTTCCCGCATCCGCACCACGGGAATACGCCGAAGGGAATGCGGACGGGATCATCGAGCGGCTTGCCGTCTATGGAATCCACTTCGAGAAGGAGTTCCTCCGTTTCGTTCGCCGCACGCCATATCGTATTCTCGATAACGGTCCCTTTGACCGTCACTATCTCTCCGAGCGGCCTGCCCAGCATTCCGGTTATTTGAACCGCCGTGCCCGCCTTCGTATAATGCATCGCTGCCTCCCCCTGCCTGCACGATAGAATCGGGACAAGACATATAATCACGCAGCAGGCCATTGTTTTTGTCATCGACATGGCTTTCCCCTTCACCCCCCCCATTTTGATTCTTCCTTTCACGACAAAATGCCGTGAACCCATTTTCTCCATATAGCCATCGGGTTTTGATCCCGCCCCTCATTCCTCCCCTGTTGTCACATCACATCCCTGGGGTCCGAGGTACGGGGCTTCATATCGCTCACCCAGGACAAAATTGATACAGGTATCTTTATACCTCGTTCCTTCATATACTTCAAGGATCGTTATCGCCAGGGAGGTTGTGACGCGCGGCAGTCTGATCATCCGGATATCCGGCGTATCCTCGATATCGAATGCCTTCCGTTCATGTGTTTCGAGATCCTCAATCGAGATCTTTTTCACCCGTGAATTGGCCGCGTAAAGGTCCGGTTTGAGCCCGGAAACGTAACCGTTTGAAAAACAGAGCCGGTAGACAGGTTTTTCGAAAATGACGGTTAATTTTTCTCCGGTACCATACCTGTTTCCCGCATTTACCCATGGTTGTTCAAGAAATCCGTATATACCGCAATTTTCAGGGATATAGCTGACATGACGCCCGCCGACCGCCTCTTCCAGAAATGAGGTTGCCGAATAATCGGCCCCGACCATATCAAAGGTTTCTTCGGGAGTTTCAGGATCCGCCCCTTCAAAAAAAAGCCGTCCGTCCTTTTCGTAGAGGAGAATATAGCCGTGATTCCGGAGAACGACAAATCCGTCTTTCATGTGTTCGCCGTAAAGGAGAAAGGGAATGCTGTCCTCCGTGACAATCCTGCAGGGATATCTCCTTGTTCCCGTCAATTCATACGTGGAGCGATTGTAATCCGGAATAACGATATAATCCTCCCCGAGAATCAGCCTGACATCATATTCGCAATACCCTTTTTCACTATTGAAAAGACAATACTCCTCCGCTTCGGGGGCCTGCCCGGAGATTGTCGTGTACGCGGATATCAGTAATAAGAGTACGGTAATCATCTTCTGCATATGATATTCATCATTATAATCGTTTTATATCCCGATTTCAAAGGGATTTACCGCTTGAATTCAGCCCAGATCGGCCTGTGGTCCGAAACGTAATACCGGATATACTGGAAAAATCTTTTTTGCTGTTCCCTGTCGCTTTTATCCCACAAATCGTCGAACACGGCATTGTCGAAATCGAAGACACCCATGTTGCCCGTAAAATCGCGGTTCGTATTTCCCGAAAAAAAGGCGATCTCGTCATAATCATTCTCTCCCGACAGGTTTGTTCCCACGAGGTTCGTATTGTGTTTCGGAAGGTGCAAGCCGTTTTTTTTCAGTATTTTATATATTTCGTCGTCATCGGTTATATATGGAAGATTGAAATCGCCGATGAGAATGATATCGTCGTTCGGCGGATAATCCTTGTTTTTTCTCTTTTTCGCCCACTCACTCAACGCTTTGGTCTCGAGTTGCCGCAGCCCGAACGACGACCAGTACAAATGTACATTGACGAGATTAAACTCGAAATCCCCCGCCAGCAACCCGATCATGTACGGGCTGCGGTTGAACCCGGTAAACGTTTCCTCGATATCCTCGATGACGACCTTTCTCTCCTCATGAACACGCATATCGAGTTCGCCATTGAGCCCGGTGAGACCGAGACGGCCGCGATCGAGCAGATATGCCAGCCGTTCGTTGTTTCCCCCCGGATCGGTAAATATCGCTTCCCAGGTATCACCCAGTGCCGCCCGCAGCTTTTCGAGGTCTTCCAGGTTTTCGGCGACTTCCTGAACCGCGACGACGTCAAACGAACGCAGGATCTCCGCCATGATGACAAGGTGCTCGTCCTTTCTTTTTTGAACCCCGAAGTTGGTGAGGTTCCATGAAGCGATGATAATATTGCGATCCGTCTTTTGCGGTATCTTTCTGTCGTCTTTTTCTTTCCATTTGCGGATTTTATCGAGTTCGTAATCAAGCCTTACCGTGTAGGCGAATTTAGGTTTTTCATGGGCATGCATAATGATACACCTCCGATCCGGTTTTTTGAGGCATCAAAAAACGATATGGTTTCGCCGACGCCTCTATTTATTCAACTCCATGCCGCAGACGATGCTTTCATCGATCAGGCCGTGTTTCCTGTAAAAAACGATCGCCCGTTTGTTGTCGAACGATGTCGAAACCTCGACTTCATTCAGGCCCCTGTCGCGGGCGATTCCGATGACAGTCTGCAGCAGTTTTTCACCGATCCCTTTCCCTCTGCTTTCGCGATCGATAACCAGTTCATTGATCAATAATGTACCCGATTTATGAAAGAAGGTTTTATATACGACTGCCGAAATAAATCCCATAATTGCATTATCGACTTCCGCGATATAATTGACGTATATATCATTTTTTTCTTCCATTTCCGCGAACGTCCGCTTTATCGTATCGAACGAAATATCATGGTGTGAATCGAATATCGAATCAAGTTGTTCCATCAACCGGTGGACACCCTCAATATCGCCTGCACACATTTCCCTGATAAAAACCTTATCCATACTGCCTCCCCTTCCCGGCCGAACCGCCGGTTCATGCCACCGCCATATGTCAATATCCTTTTTCTTTCAAATCCTTTACAATCTCCCTGTAAAGCGACGGAATGTCAATACCACCCGTCTTTATTCGTTTAAAATCGATAATATCGAGATGGGAGATGCCCTTCCTTTTTTTCCCTGTAAAGGTCCCTTTATATTCGCCCCATCGGCTCGAGGTGACCGAGACAAGTCCGTCATTGACGCCTTCTTTTTCATAGAGGATATTGTAGGAGAAATAAAAAAGCGGATCATTCAAACCCTTTTTCAGATCCGAACCGTAGCTTGCATAATAGACATCCTTGCTGTCCGGCACCGCTTCATTGAAGCCCTTCATATGAGCCGTCGTCAACTGCCTGACGACTTTACCGCCTTCAGGATCTTTGTCACCGATAATCCGGCCGTAAAGATCGAGGAGCTTACCGTATATTTTCTTGTCGTTCAGCAATTTATTGACAATGACATCGGCGATATACGATCCCCTGTGGGGTGTGGAAATCGTCGTCAAACTGGCGACCTGCCTCCTCGTATCCAGGACGGTAATCATGAACCGTGAATCGATACCTCCCTTTGAATGGGCGATGATATTGACCCTGTCGCATTTTGTTTTCCCGACGATATCCCCGATCCGCCCGCACAACAATTCCGCGTTTTTTTCATATGAACCCCAGCTTTCACTGTTGCCGAAAAAAACTTCCGCCCCCGACCGTCTCAATAAACCAGGTATCCGTCCCCAGTATTTCAGAAGCGGCAGGTCGTCACGGTATGCAATGCCGTGAACCATAAGAATCGGATAGCGGGTTTTACAGACAGTCCCGTCGTTCATAGACAACTCCGCTCATTATTATAAATCCAAAATACAGGAAAAGACAAGCGACGGGATACGGGAAAACGCTGATTTCTCCAATGACACGAATGAAAAGAATCTGTACAATCATAATACCGAATGCGCGAAAAAAGTATGGTTTAACAAAGACGGGGGAAACACGAGATTGAATACGCCTTACAATGTTTTTCTTTACGGCATGATCGGGCGAAGCACCCTTTATATGATCGACGAACGATTCCGGTTCCCGAAGCCGGACGGGTACGCGGAAATCAGCGGCAAATACGGCATGCTCGGCGGCGAGGCCGCGAATTCGGCAATCGTTCTTTCAGGACTCGGCGTAAAAACGAAAATCGACGGGAACTGGGTCGGCTCCGCATACCGGTCCGACATCATCGGCATGCTTTCACATTACGGGATCGATTGCACGCGTATAAGCGTCAAAGACGGTTACGACGGTGTCGAAGAGATTGTTTTTTCTGACGGGGCAACGCGAACCGTTTTCGGATCGTATATCAGGCTGCTTTTTACCGAAAAACAGTGGAATACACCCCTACGGTCCGACATCGAGAAAGCGGATGCGGTCACAATCGATCCCTTTTTCGGCGATGAATCGGAGACCGCTTCCCGACTATGCATGGAAAGCGATAAACGATATGTCACCATCGATTGCCGCCATGACAGCCCGGTCGCCTCCAACGCCGCCGTCACTATTCTTTCACGGGAGTTTCTTGAAAGGGAGTACCGGAAGACCGGCCCGCGGGAAGTGCTAAAACATTATATTCGGGAATGCACGGGACTGGTTATTGTCACTTCGGGAAACGACGACATCCTCTACTGCCGGACCGGCACCGGCATCAAGAACGTAAAACCGTATGACATCACCCCACATGACACATGCGGGGCGGGTGATGCCTTCAGGGCCGGAATTGTCTTCGGACTTCTTGAGAACATGCCGGACCGTCACATGATCCGGTTCGCGGCAGCGGTTGCCGCCGTGATCTGCACATCGTTTCCCGGCGTCATGCACCCGCCTTCGTGTGACGATGTTCTCCGCTTTATGCGTATTCATTGATAAAAGACCGATTTATTCACAACCGGCCGGCATTCGATTCAAAGACCCGAAAAAACCAAATCGAAACGGCTCCCGGGGGACGGACGCCTGTTTCCTGATTTCCCATCGGTATTAAAAAAGATAGATGGGATGTGAATCCGGATTCTTTCCGAAAAAGGTGACATCATCGATCTTTTTGACTTTATCACCCCGCAGCATTGCGTACACACTCCTTTCAATACCGATACCACCCCCCATTGTTTCGGGAAAATACTGTTTTCCTTCGTCGTTTTTCAACCATACGAAATAGAGAAAGGGACCATAGCCGCCCAACTCGTTCAGATTCTCTATTTCTCCGTCGCTGAAAACCGGCCTGGCCGTTAATACTTTATTATCGATGATTCTTTCGACAATCGGTTCATAAAGCCACTCCCTCAATGCGCCCGAAAGTATTTCTTTTGCCGCGGTCGCCTTGCCCGTTTCCGAGACGATGCTTTTCGCCAGGATATCATAATTGTAGACATCTGAAGAGGGAATATCGGCTATCTTTCTCTTGGTTCCATCGGAGGTGAGAAAAGGATAAACGAGATCATAGTTTTCCCTGTAAAGACCGGTAATCCAGAAGAATTGCGAGTCCGTTTCTTCCCCGGCTTTT
The DNA here is from genome assembly GCA_016930085.1 of Spirochaetales bacterium. Taxonomy (NCBI): domain Bacteria; kingdom Pseudomonadati; phylum Spirochaetota; class Spirochaetia; order Spirochaetales; species Spirochaetales bacterium. The sequence continues at coordinate 76,012 of JAFGHO010000064.1, read as the reverse complement.
TCCTCAAAAAGCCTTTTCCCGAATTTTTTTGTGCAATCATCCTTATGGAAGGTGGGAAAGGGAACACTCGGAACTTCAAGCACGACACCAAGTTTTTCCAGATCGTCACTGTTGTGTTTGTTCACTTCTTCCGTCATCGCGACGATCATTCGCTCGAAAAAGTTCTTTATCAGTTCCATGTCCTCCCTGAGTATTTCCTTTACCTTCTTCACATTATGATAATAATCTTCGAGGGTAATCCCGCGGTTCCGGCGTAATTCGACGTCGATTTGAGAAAAATCGATGAGGTACCTGCCCCGCTGAAAGTTATAGGGGCTTTCGAGTTCCAGCCGGATATTCGGTGAATCGACGTATATCCCTTTGATTTTCGGATTGCTGCAGGCCATGAATTTACTGTAAATCATGCTATGTGTGGTGACATACGTGTACCCCTTGTATTTTATTGACGGCGTATGTTCGATATCATGGGCAAGGGGATCGGTAATAATACTCAACATCACCTTCTCCAGATTCAGGAGACCTTCCCGTACCATAAACTGTGTTATCGCGTTGACCATTGTCGTGCGAACGGCCGTCGCGTGGTACAGCGTATCGGATACCCATTTCTCGCAGTAATTCTGTTTGATAAACTCCTCAAAACTCAATCCGCTTTCATGAAGCGCAGCCTGAAAATTATATAGACCGTCTCCGATTGATTTCATGTAATCTTCCATGATGTCTCTCCCTGTCTTTTTTATAGTGATGGCGTGTGTAGCGATCCTTTAAGCCACCCGGGCGATCATTAGGCTTCAGGATATACCATTGCGCGAGGATAGTCAATGATGATATCCGTTTCAGGTGGAAACGGCGACGGCGGTTTGCCGGAAAACGGCTCTATCACGCTTCATCGACGATGTTTGCCTCATCCGGCAACAACGCGTTATCGGATGACATCGGATAACTATGGAACGGCAAGAAAGATTTTTTCAAAATTATACATGGACTCTTGACTTTTTCATAACGAACTCCTATAGTATCATCGTTCAAACGCCATACTGGATAAATTTGTTTAAATATATTTTTAATATTAACAGATAAACCAAAACAATCTCCCTTCTGTTAATGAGTGCACTTAGATTCCCAAGGAGCTATCCGGTTGAAGAAAAAAAAGGTCCGTCCGACAATAGGGTTTCTCACCGACTGGTCAGAACAGGATTACCAGACAAATCTGCGGGAAGGTGTCATTGACGCCGCAGAAGCGTATGATGCAAACCTTTTTTGTTTTGTCGGCGGGGCGCTCCGCTCGACCAATGCCTACGAAGCCCAAAGAAACGTTCTCTATGATCTCATTAATGAAGACAATATCGACGGGATCATTGTCATGTCCGCTTCTATCGGCCATTTTATCAGTTATGAAGAAATAGTCGATTTTTGCCACAGCTTCAAGCATATACCGATTGTCAGTATCGCCCTTCCCATAGAGGGAATCCCATCGGTTCTGGTCAATCAGGAGATGGGGATGCGCCTGATACTCAACCATCTGATAGAAACGCATCATTATGAAAAAATAGCGTTCATTACCGGTCCGAAAATGAATCCGGAAGCGATACAGCGATATACCCTCTATAAGGAACAGCTTGAACAACACGGTATACCGTTCGATCCCGATCTCGTCGTTCACGGCGAGTTCATCATGCTTTCCGGGATCAACGCAATAAAAACACTCATCGATGAACGGAAGGTCGAGTTCGATGTCGTTTTTGCGGCAAATGATGTGATGGCCCTCGGGGCGCTTATCGAACTGCAAAACAGGAAAATTTATGTTCCGGGCAAGGTGGCGGTCGTCGGCTTTGACGATATCGAAGAAGGCCGATATTACTCACCCCCCCTTACGACCGTCACTCAACCGCTTTACGAGCAGGGACGAAGGGCGATGGAGATCCTTCTCGCGAAGATAGAGGGGGAAGAGGTTCCGGAGAAAATATTTCTCGATACGGAGATAAAAATCAGGGAATCATGCGGGTGCCTTCCCGAGCGCGTTCTCAATGCCGCCGTCGGAGAAATACATATTATCGAAAACAATTTTGAAGACGCTTTTATCGTCCACAAAGATGAAATTGCGACAAGAATCGAAGCCGTCGTCGACACCTTTCTCACAAATAAGGAAGAACATTTTGACACCGGATGGACATACCGGCTCCTCAATTCATTCTATTCTGAACTCATCAAGCAAAAAGAAGGAAAGTTCCTTAAAACACTCAACAGTATCATTTATCGTTCCATGGACGGTAATACCAATATCAGTGCATGGCAGCGGGTCATTTCCACCCTTCGCTGCCATACAGTCCCCTGCCTATCAAACAACAGGCTGCTTTCAAAAGCGGAAGATTTATGGCATCAAGCCAGGATCATGATAGGGGATATAACACAGAGGGTCGAAACCCTCCGCCGGCTCAATCTTGAGGTGGAAAACCTCAGCATGAGAAATCTATCCGAAGAACTCAATACTAAAATAGGTATCGAACAACTCCTTGAGGTCGTTTTCGATAACCTGCCGAAAATCGGGATTGAATCGGCGTTTATCATCCTCTATAATGACGCTATTATTCCGGGCGAATCATCCAGGCTTATCCTTGCGTATAACGAAAACGGCCTGATAACACTGGACGCCGGCGGCACAATTTACCCTTCCAGGATTTTCATCCCCGGAAACCATCTGCCGAAAAACAAACGATATATTTATATGGTAGAATCATTTTACTACGGACAACACCATATCGGGTACGGCCTTTTCGAGATGGGACCAAAGGACGGTGCGGTGTATGAACTGCTTCGCGTTAAATTAAGCAGTTCGCTCCGGGGGGGCCTTCTTCTCAAGCAGGTACAGGATCAGGCCCATTGCCTCGAAGAACAGGTAAAAGAACGAACGAGGGATTTGACGATTGCAAACGAAAAGCTGATCCAGGAGATAGGGGAACGGAAAAAGGCGGAATCCGCCCTCATACGGTCAAACGAAGATCTTCAATCGTTCGCTTATATTGCCTCGCATGACCTGCAGGAGCCGCTACGCATGATCGCGGGGTATGTCGGTTTACTTGAACGGCGGTACAAAGACAAACTCGATCAGAATGCGAACGAGTTTATCGAATTTGTGGTAGATGGCGCAAAAAGAATGCAGCACATGATCAATGACCTGTTGCTTTTCTCGCGTGTAAGCACAAAGGGAAAAAGCTTTGAAAACATTGCAGGAGATGCGATTATAAAGCAGGCTGTTTCCAATCTTCAGGCAATGATTGAGGAAAACAAGGCATCGGTGACGTGGGATCCCCTGCCCGTGATATATGTCGATTCATCGCAGCTAACGCAGGTTTTTCAGAACCTGCTCAGCAATGCGATTAAATTCCATGGTGACAATCCCCCGGAAATCCACATCGGATGTAAAAAAAATAAAACAAACTGGATTTTCTCAGTCCGGGATAACGGAATCGGGATAGAACCGGAATTCAAGGATAAAATTTTCATTATGTTCAAACGGCTCCATGGCCGCGGCGAATATCCCGGTTCGGGAATAGGACTCACTATCTGTCAACGGATAGTCGAACGTCATGGAGGACATATATGGGTGGAGTCTCAACCGAATCAGGGTTCCACCTTTTATTTTACAATACCACAATGAGGAGAAAAAACCGAATGTACCCAGAAAAAAGCGATACACCTATCGAAATCCTGCTCGTCGAAGATAATCCCGGAGACGTCCGCCTTACGCTTGAAGCACTCAAAGAGAGTAAGGTACTCAATAATATTTCAGTCGTCAAGGATGGGGTCGAGGCCATGTCTTTTCTCCGCCGGGAGGACAAATACGCCCATTCACCCTGTCCCGATATCGTCCTGCTGGATCTCAATCTGCCCAAAAAAACAGGCATAGAAGTGCTTACGGAGATCAAAAACGACAACAACCTCAAGCATATTCCCGTCGTCATCCTCACAACTTCGAAAGACGAAGAGGATATTTTGAAAACATACACCTATCACGCAAATGCATATGTCACAAAACCGGTGGATTTTGACAAATTTCTCAAAGTCGTGAGGGGTATAGAAGATTTCTGGCTCAATATAGTGAAACTACCTCATAAGTAGTATTTTTAATGTAAATAGTATATATTATACATATAGGTAACCCGTACGATGAATGATTTTGATGAATTGAACAAGGTATTACTCATAGAAGACAACAAGGGAGATGCGCGCCTTCTCGAAGAAATGCTAAAAGAAGTGGACAGCACCGCCTTTGAACTTGTCTGGGCGGATCGTATTTCAAGCGGGTTGACATACCTGAAAAGCGGTGAATTCGAACTCGTCCTCCTCGACCTCGGTCTTCCCGACAGTGACGGTTTCGAAACCTTTAAGAAAATCCATGATGCCGTTCCCGATCTTCCCATTATCGTCATGACGGGCCTTAATGATGAAACCTTCGCCCTGGATGCGGTACGAAAAGGCGCCCAGGATTACCTGGTAAAAGGCCAGGTCGATCCTAATACGCTTATCCGTGCCATGAGGTATGCAATAGAAAGAAAAAAACTCGAGATTGAACGGGAAAAACTCATCAAGCAGCTTCAGGAGGCCCTTGAAAAAATCAAAACCTTGAAGGGTCTCTTGCCTATTTGCAGTTTCTGCAAAAAAATAAGGGACGACAAGGGATACTGGAATCAGATAGAAGTATATGTGAGAGAACATTCCGATGCGGACTTCAGCCACAGCATCTGTCCCGAATGTGCAAAAAAGTATTATCCGAAACTCTATAAGGAACATGAGGCAAGAAAAAACAAGATAACACACGACGAATAATTCTTCGTTCCGGGTACAACGGACTGTTTTCAGTATATCCGATTCATTCCTTTTTATGAAAATAATCGACTCTGAATGGCCACAGTAGGCGGAAAATTCGGACCCCAAAGAATCCTTTAAAAAGGATTCCTCTCTATAATCCCGGAGAGATATCCTTTAAAATTATCATATTCGTATTAAATAAAAAATACCGGTTTCGGTAAATTTGACAATAAATACAAAGCATATCATAATTATGAGTAACGAGTATACGGCTTTCTGCCCCGGTTTATTCAGGGAGACATGTCATCAGGGAAAAGCGGCTTATTTTTATAAAATATTGTCGCGCTGAATGGAAAAACGGTTGTTTTAACATACCGGAAGAGGAAAAGCAAACTGCCTTGATGTTGCCGGAAAACTCAGCCGGTTGAGGAGTCATTCATGGAAGAAAAAAAGAAAAATAAAACCCCTAAACTCGATAATTTCGTCTTTGCCGAAGAAAAAAAGGAAAACGTCAAACGTTTAGGCAAATCACCCTGGAAAATAATGATTGTCGATGACGAGGAAGAAGTTCATAATGTGACAAAAATGGTATTAAAAGACGTCACCTATAAGGGGAAGGGACTGAAGTTCATTCATGCCTATACCGCTTCCGAAGCAATCAAACTCATCGATAAAAATCCGGATACGGCGATAATCCTGCTCGATGTTGTCATGGAAGAGGATGATGCGGGATTGGGTGTCATTAAATATATACGGGATACACTGTATAATAAACTTGTCCGCATCGTGATCCGCACGGGTCAGCCCGGGGAGGCACCTGAAAAACAGGTCATTGTCGAATATGATATAAACGACTACCGTGAAAAAACCGAGCTTACTTCGCAGAAACTCTTCTCCACAATCATTGCATCCCTGCGGGCTTACGAAAGTCTGCTCACGATCGATATCAATCGGAAGGGACTCGAGAAAATTATCGAAGCTTCAGCACGCCTGCTGGACCTGCAATCAGCGGATAAATTCGCATACGAGGTGCTGGAGGAGTTAAAACGGATTCTCGCTCATGATAAAGAGAGCGATCTGGAAAATATATGCGGCTTTGTCATCGAACATACCGATGACAGCTACATTATCAAATGCGGTATCGGCAAATACAAGGAACAAGCAAACAAAAACGCGAAAAGTATCATGAGTGAAGAAACATTATCACTTATCGACAATATCATAATATCGGGAACCAGTTATTACTTTGAAAACAACCGCTATATCGGTTATTTTAAAAGCAGGGCCGGATCCGAAAATATTATCTATCTCGAAGGGCAAAAGCATTTTAAGCAGTCTGACAGATATCTTATCGAAATTCTCGGTACAACCATCTCAAGTATCTATGACAATATATGTTTGACCAGAGAAATAGAAGATACACAGAAAGAAATCCTCTTCACTCTCGGTGAAGTGGTTGAAAGCAGGTCCCTTGAGACAATCAACCACGTCCGGCGGGTTGCAGAGTATTCGAAACTGCTCGCACTACGATACGGATTAAGCAAAGAAGCAGCGGAACTTATCAAGGAGGCGTCACCCATGCACGATGTCGGCAAAGTTGGAATACTCGATTCGATACTGCACAAACCGTCCAAACTGAGCGACCAGGAGTTTTTATCTGTAAAAAAACATACGACAATCGGATATGATATATTCAAGCGATCGGAGAGAAAACTCCTTAAAACGGCGGCAATAATCGCCCTTCAACATCATGAACGCTTTGACGGCACCGGATATCCTCATGGACTTTCAGGAGAAAAAATTCACATTTTCGGAAGAATCACCTGCCTCGCCGATATCTTTGACGCCCTTGGAAGCGACAGCGTCTACAAAAAAGCATGGCCGCTTGAGAAAATTCTGGACTATATAAAGGAACAAAGGGGGAAAATATTCGATCCGAAGCTTGTGGATATCTTCTTTGAAAACCTTGAAGAAATATTACAGATAAAAAAAACACTCCAATAGCATTTTTCAAGCCCATCAACACGCCGGTGTATATTCCGGACTCTTTTCCCCCTCCTACAACCCGATTATCAAAAAAAAAGTATTTACCTCTCTCCACTTTTCTCTTATATTAATAAGGGGGGATAATATATGTTTTATAGTATTCTCCGTCAGAAAATAAAAGGTATTGAAAGCGAACTTTTCAGAAAAAATCAATAGAGATATGAATATTCGAGGATGACGGTATAGAGAAGAGCAAGGATAGTAACAGAAATGAATGATATTTCGGGAACAGAACCTGTTGAAATGAGTGATATACTCCATTTTGCAGATGAAGATACGTCCGATATAAAAAAAACGAACATTCCGCCAAAATGGAAAATCATGATCGTCGATGATGAAGAGGAAGTTCATGATGTCACTAAAATGGTTCTTGGCGATGTCGAATACAAAGGCACGGGTCTTACTTTTCTGCATGCCTACTCGGTCTCCGATACAATCAGACTCATGAATGAACATCCGGATACGGCCCTCATCCTCCTCGACGTGGTGATGGAACGGGATGATTCGGGACTCAAGATTATCAAATATATCAGGGAAGAATTAAAAAACAATTTTGTGCGGATTGTCATCCGAACCGGACAGCCGGGCGAAGCGCCGGAAAAAAAGGTGATCGTTGATTATGATATCAATGATTATAAAGAAAAAACGGAACTGACGTCGCAGAAGCTATTCTCCACCGTGATCGCGTCGCTCAGATCCTTTGAAAATCTTGTCACTATCGATAATAATCGCCGGGGACTCGAGAAAATTATCGAGGCTTCCACAAAATTGTATGAACCGCAATCCCTTCATGATTTTTCAAAAGACACCCTTATCAACCTGCAATCGTTATTCAAACTCAACGACGGTATATTCGACGATAACATATCGGGTTTTATTGCAGAAAGGGACGGCATCGGATATAACGTTGTCGCCGTTATCGGCGGGTACGACAATTCGGAATATAGTAAACCACGGGACATTATAACCGATGAGATTACCGAATTCATCAGAAGGGCAAGCCAAAGCAAAAAGCGGTTCTATTTTGACGAATTCAGGTATATCGATATTTTACAAAGCAGCACCGGCAAAGAAATCGTCATCTATTTCACCTCGAAAATCCCGTTTAATCAATCCGACAGATACCTGACGGAAATATTGAGCTCCAATATCTCGGGTATTTATGAAAACATCTGTCTGACAAAGGAAATCGAAGAAACACAAAAGGAAATACTGACGACACTCGGAGAGGTCGTTGAAACACGATCAAAGGAGACCGGTTTTCATGTCACCCGTGTCGCAGAATATTCCAGGCATCTGGCCCTCCAATACGGGCTGAGCGAAGGGGAAGCAGAACTCATCAAACAGGCATCCCCCATGCATGACATAGGAAAGGTCGGGATTCATGACAACATCCTGAATAAACCGGGAAAACTCTCCCCGGAAGAGTTCGAAATAATAAAGACCCATACGACAATCGGATACGAGATTCTGAAACAGTCCAAACGAAAACTACTCAAGGCAGCCGCCATTATCGCACTTCAACACCATGAACGGTATGACGGAAAAGGATATCCGGCAGGATTACAGGGTGAGGAAATACATATTTACGGAAGGATAACATGCCTTGCCGATGTTTTTGATGCACTTGGAAACGACAGGGTGTATAAAAAGGCGTGGGCGTTGAAAGATATTCTCGATTATATAAAAAAAGAGAGAGGGAAACATTTCGATCCGGCCCTGGTCGATATATTCCTTGATACGCTCGATGATATTCTGACAATCCATGACTCCCACAAAGACGCAAGGACAAAATGAGTCGAAAAATACCCGTAAATCGGGTGATTTTTTTGGTTTTTCGTATTATATTCATGTGTAATATTCATGATTCATTTTAAGCAAGGACAAGCAATGTATAAAAACCTATTTTTAATTCTGATCTGCCTTATTATCACTTTCTTTATGGCGTGCAAAGCCGTGCAGGTAAAAGACATACATACAGAAAATGAAGAACAAGGGGAAAACAAGACCGGGGAACTTGTCATGGCAATGTCCCCGGCTAAAATCGATTTCGATCCTCTTCATGCATACACCTCATCCGAAGCGCAATTCTATTCGGCCGTGTATGAAGGATTGGTCGCATACCATCCGGTAACACTGGCACCGATTCCCGCACTTGCCATCAACTGGGAAATATCGGAGGACGGCCTCATCTATACATTTTATCTTCGGGAATACGCCGTGTTCAGTAACGGGGACACGGTTACCGCAGAAGACGTCCGGAACTCATGGATAAGATTTATGGAACCCGGAACAACAGCGGAATATTCCGTTTTTTTTGACATTATCAAGGGGGCAAAAGATTACAGGGCGTCCGAGACCGGAGATGCCGCCGATATCGGTATCCGTGCACTTTCAGATACAAAGCTGGAGGTTGAACTCGAAAAGCCCGCCAGTCATTTTTTAAAGCTTCTCTGCCATATGAGTTTCATCCCGCTGCACAAAACGTATGCCGGTCGGGAAGGATGGGGAAAGGACAAGAGTATCATATCGAACGGTCCTTATTTTCTCTTCGATCGTGACGACAATGAGATGATACTCAGGAAAAACAACCTTCACTGGTTCTCCGAACACGTCGAGATAGATACCGTCAGGGTCCTTTTTATGGACGATAAAACAGAAATATCCGACATGTTCAATAATTACCGGATACACTGGGCACTCAACTGGGAATCCGAACTCCTCGATGACACATCGCTTTTAGTCCTGAATCCGATGTTTGCCACAAGTTACCTGTTCTTTGTCAGCCGGCAGCCGCCCTGGAACGATCCGAGGGTGAGACGGGGACTCGCACGCCTGCTTCCCTGGAATGAATTGAGGAGTGAGGATGTCTATTTTACGACAGACACCCTTGTACCGAAAATAACCGATTATCCGGAGGTAAAGGGTCTAAAAGAAAAAAACAGCGATGAAGGACTTTCCCTTCTTGAAGAAGCGGGCTTCCCCGGCGGCGCCGGTCTTCCTCCCCTTACCATAAAAATACCCGATGACGAAGGATCGATCGAAATCGCCGGAATACTGGCGGAGACATGGAAAGAGGAATGCGGCCTGGAGGTCAAGATAAAGGTCGTACCACGTTCAATCTATTTTGACGAACTCTACAAGGAAGATTATACGATCGGGACAACGACGTGGATCGGTGATTTTGCCGATCCTATCGCATTCCTCCAGATGTGGACAAGCGGCAGTAATCTTAATGAAGCGCGGTATACGAATCCGGCATACGATGCACTCATCGAAGATTCATACAAAGAAAAGGGGACATCTCGCTATGAGATCCTTGCAAAAGCGGAAGAACTTCTCCTTTATGAAGCCGTCGTCCTTCCTTTACGAAACTACCCTGCCTTGAATCTCGTCAACTCCAATCTTATCGAGGGGTGGTATCCAAATCCGCTCGACATTCACCCGTTTCATTTTATCAATTTCAAGGAAGATAAAATATATCCGGGAATTGTCCTTGGGAATGGCACTGCGACGGATAACGGATAAAGCTTGTCGATGAGAAAATGGGGGGCATGAACCCGGTCATTCTTTGGCGGCACCTTCTTCTTTGTGAAAATGAAGCATGACCGTTCTGTAGATTTTCTCCCTTAAAAAATAACCGGTAAAAAAAAGGACCACGGCGATTACGGAAACAGAAATAACCAGCGGCCAGTTTTTCTGCGAAGCGGCATCACCGATAAGGGTACTCCCGACAATTCCCGGAAGCCTTCCCGAACCGGATATGACGAGAAACGATAAAAAACCGATCGGGGAAAGGCCGGCAATATAGGTAAAAAAATCCTTGGGCAGCCCGGGAATCAGGAATAATATAAAAAGGATTATCTGGGCCCGTTTTGATGTTGCAAGAGACTGTATCCGCTCGAATTTTTCCTCCTTGAACAGTGCCTTTACAAACGGTATTCCGAGGAATTTCGACAAATAAAAATTGATCGCAGAACCGATCATAATCCCGATGATCGAATACAATGTTCCAAAAGCGGTCCCGAAAAGGTAGCCGCCCGCTACCTGCGGGAATTCTCCAGGGATGATGAAAACAACAACCTGCAGGATCTGCACGCAGATAAAAATAATCGGAGCCGCGATACCCCGACTCTTGATCCAGTTTTTTAATGATTCGGTATTCATAAATAAGGATTTCAATGCATCAAAATTGAGGAAAATTATGAGAAACATGAGGAGAAACAGAGAAGGGAATCCGAGCAGACTGAGTATTTTTTTTATCGAAAATTTTTTTTTTGTCACAAAATGTGAGTATATATGAAAGGGAACCCTTTGACTACTCCCCAATTATATGATATATTGGGGTTATGAGTCCCGGTTCAAAAAATCGCTCCAATTTAAAATACAAAATGCATCAGGAAATAGTCTACCCCCTTCACGGAGTGGGAAAGATAGTATCAATCGAAGAGAAATCCTTTAAGGAAGAGAAAATTCTGTACTATGTAATTTACATCGATGTTTCGGATATGACCGTCATGGTACCTGTGGACAGGGCAGACGAACTCGGTATCCGGTCGATTGTCGGACCACATGAATCGCAAAAAGCCCTCAATATTATTTCGGAAAAATACGAACCTGTACCAAGCGACTGGAAAATACGCTACCAGATGAATCTCGATCATCTAAAAAGCGGTACTGTCGAGGATATAGCAATTGTCGTACGAACCCTGTACCACAGAAGTAAAATCAAGGAACTGCCGATTCTCGAAAGAAAACTCTTTGATAACGCTCTCCGGCTCCTGATCGACGAAATTTCCTTTTCCTTAAAAAAAGAAAAAGCAGAGGTTGAAGAGACAATTTTCAATAAAATGGAGGCTGTCGCATCAAAGCTGGAGCCGTCATAACTGCGGCGGGTTCAAGCAGCAGGATGAAGGGGGGGATAAAAAAAGAATACAGAACCCTTTCCGGCAAACCTGTTCTTGCCCGCGCCATCTTGCCATTTATTACGAGCAGGTTATTCAATACAATCGTCGTTACTGTTCCCGTTGAAGATATCGATAAAACCACGCGTCTCCTGCAAGATTTTCTGGATGTTTCTTCCGTGGCGATTGTCGGGGGTGGTGAAACAAGACAGGAATCTGTTTTTAGCGGACTCAAACACCTGAAAGCCGCACGTCCCCACTATGTCTTGATCCATGACGGGGCCCGTCCGTGGATAAATGAATCCCTCATCCGGGAGGTCTTCGACGGGACTATCGCTTACGGGGCATGTATCCCTGTTGTTGAAATACCGGATGCCCCCAAGGAGGTGGATGATAAGGGATTCATTCAAAAGAATTTAAACAGGGATGCGATTCGGGGAGCCCAGACACCCCAGGGTTTTCTCTTTAATAGACTATTCAAAGCCCACCACTACGCACGGGAGCATGACCATTCGGCACTTGACGATGCCCAGATTTACATGCTTCTTTTCAGCCCCGTCGCCACGATCATGGGGAATCACGAAAATAAAAAAATAACCTACCGGAATGATCTTGAATATCAGGACTACCGGAAAAAGGAATAAAAACGATGAGAGTCGGATTCGGATATGATATTCACCGATTGAAAAAGGGACGGAATCTTGTCCTTGCCGGCGTCACCATACCGCATACCCATGGCGAATCCGGGCATTCCGATGGCGATGTGCTTATACACGCGGTCATCGACGCGATTTTTGGCGCATTATCGGAAGGAGATATCGGAACCCATTTCCCGCCGGGCGATCCCGATTATAAAGGGATTTCAAGCAGAATACTCCTTCGGAAGACAAAAAATCTGCTTGATGAAAAAAATGTGAAAATAATTAATATCGATTGTACGGTCGTTCTCGAGAAGCCAAAAATCGCAACATATACCGGACAGATGCGTGAAAATCTTGCACAGGACCTTTTCGTCGATCACAAGGCGGTTTCAATCAAGGGAAAAACAAAAGAAGGCTGCGGGGAGGTCGGACACGGGAAGGCGGTCGAGGCATTTGCCGTTGTACTGATTCAATAATCCCCCTTGATACGAAAGTCTTTTTTTTGTATTGTTATTCGGAAAAAACTGACTGAATGATTCAGAAAGGAGAGAAAAATGTCAAAACATTCATTTCAATCTGAAGTAAATCAATTACTCCATCTCATTATTCATTCTCTCTATTCCCATAAGGAAGTGTTTCTGCGGGAACTCATATCGAATGCCTCCGATGCGCTGGACAAATTGAAATATCTCACCCTGACGGACGAGGCGTTCAAGAACATCCCCTTCACGTTCCGGATCGACATCGAATTCGACGAGAAGGCCGGAACGATTACAATCGCCGACAGCGGAATCGGCATGAATAATGAGGAGCTTGTTCAAAACCTCGGCACTATTGCAAGTTCCGGTACCAGGGATTTCCTGGGTAAAATCTCGGGTGACATGAAAAAAGACTCGAGTCTTATCGGACAGTTCGGTGTCGGGTTTTATTCGTCGTTCATGGTTGCCGACAGGGTCGAAGTAAAGACGAAAAAGGCCGGCGACGATAACGCCTGGCTGTGGTCGAGTGAGGGCAAGGGCGAGTACACGATTGATTCTGCGGAACGCACGGGAACGGGAACGACCGTCACGCTTTTTTTGAACGACGAAGGGAAGGAATACGCAAACAGATGGCAGATCGAAAATGTCATCAAGAAATATTCCAATCATATCCCCTTCCCCATCTATCTCCATTATGAAGAAATAAAATACGACAAGGACGGGAAAGAGGAAAGCCGCAAGAAGAAAGAAGATCAGATCAATACCGCGTCGGCCATCTGGAAAAAACCGAAAACGGAGCTGGAAGAAAAGGACTATATCGAGTTTTACAAGACGATTTCCCACGATTACGACGATCCGCTTCACTATGTCCATACCCATGCGGAAGGGACCCTTCAATACACGACACTCTTCTATATTCCCAAAAAAGCTCCGTTCGACATGTTCCGGGCGGATTACCAGCCCGGTGTCAAACTCTATGTCAAACGGGTTTTCATTACGGACGACGACAAGGAACTGCTTCCCACGTATCTCCGTTTTATAAGGGGTGTCATCGATTCGGAGGACCTCCCCCTCAATGTGAGCAGGGAAATTCTTCAGAAAAACAGGATAATGGTAAATATCCGCGCGGCCTCTGTCAAGAAAATTCTGGGAGAAATAGGAAAGCTTTCCACGGACAAGACCAAATACAAAGAGTTCTACGGCGAATACAGAAAACCCCTGAAAGAAGGGCTGTATGAGGATTTTGAAAACAGGGATACGATTCTGGAACTCCTTCGTTATCAATCGACAAAGGAAGACGGCTATACCTCGTTTTCCGATTACAAGGCGCGGATGAAACCTGATCAGAAGTTCATTTATTATATCACGGGCGAAGGGGGTAAAAGTCTGAAGGAATCCCCCCTTCTCGAAGTATACAAGAAAAAAGACATCGAAGTGCTGATCATGGAAGACGAGGTCGACGAACTCGTCATTCCCGCGGTCGGGAAATACAAGGATGTCGAGTTCAAATCGGTAAACAGAAGCGATGCGACAAAGGAAATCGAAACGGACGAAGACAGGGAGAAGAAGAAGGAACTCGAACCGCTGGTAAAGAAAATCAAAAAGGTGCTTTCGGACGAGGTGAAGGATGTCATCATAAGCGCGCGCCTGAGTGATTCGCCTTCCTGTGTGGTCGCCGACTCGAACGATCCTTCCATGCAGCTTCAGCACATCATGAAAATGATGGGACAGGGGAAAATGTCGGATATCAAACCGATACTCGAAATCAATCCGGAACATGAAATTATCAAAAAACTGGGCGATATCAAGGACAAGGAAGTGATCGAGGATATAAGCCGGCTGTTGTATGAACAGGCGATCCTTATCGAAGGGGTTGAACTGAAAAATCCGGTCGAGTTCGCACGGCGGCTCAACAGAATCATGTTGAAGGCTCTCTGACAATCCCGTGGGAAATATAGTATAGGCCCTTGATCGTAAAACACGCGGTATATGAAAGAGAAAATCGGCTGGGCCCGCATTTTCCGTTTACTTGATGGGGCCCTCAAAGAAAAACTCCTCCCCTCAGTCTCGCTTGTCGCGGCCGAGAACCCCGACCCGTACAGAATCTTGATCTCCACGGTGATTTCACTCAGAACGAAAGATGAGGTGACAAAAAAAGCGGCGGACAGACTTTTGAGCCGCGCCCCGGACGTCGAAAAACTCGCCGCATTAGATCAAGGGGTGATTGAAAAACTCATTTATCCCGCGGGCTTTTACAAAACGAAAGCGAAAAACCTTAAAAAAATAGCTTTTATACTCATTCGCGATCATCGCTCCCGTATTCCGGCAGACCGAGACATCCTTCTCACGCTTCCCGGGGTCGGCCGTAAAACGGCGAATCTCGTCCTGAATCTCGGTTTCGGTATTCAGGCGGTTTGTGTCGACACCCATGTCCACAGAATATCGAACAGAACGGGCTGGGTGAAAACGAAGAATCCGGAAGAAACCGAAAAGGCCCTCATGGAGATACTTCCGCGCAACTATTGGATCCGTATCAACGAACTTCTCGTCATACTGGGCCAGCACATCTGTACGCCGATAAGTCCCCGTTGCTCGATATGCCCCATCACGGAAGCGTGCATAAGAAGGGGCGTTCGCCGTTCGCGATAGCGTTTCACTTTCTCTTCCGGCAAGACGGGCGGTTTTATACGAATGAGAAGAGCGATTGCGTTTTTCGGCTTTATCCGCAGGCCGCCACTTGACTTTCTCCACTCCTGCTGTTAGATTTGTCGTTACAACGATACGGAAAGGGACGATATGGTAAAGGCGGGTTTTATCGGGTGGCGGGGAATGGTAGGTTCCGTCCTCCTGAAGCGCATGCTCGAAGAAAAGGATTTTCACGGGTTCACACCCGTTTTTTTCTCCACCTCACAAGCGGGACAAAAGGGCCCGGATATCGGCATTGATACTCCACCGCTAAAGGATGCGTATGATCTGAAACTCCTGGCAGACCAGGATATAATCGTCACCTGTCAGGGAAGCGCATACACGAAAAAAATCTTCGACGGCCTTTTGAAAAGCGGGTGGAAGGGATACTGGATCGACGCGTCATCCGCGCTGAGGATGTCGGAGGACGCAATCATCGTCCTTGACCCCGTCAACCGAAAGGTGATCGATGAAGCCCTCGCTTCCGGCATCACCATATTTACGGGCGGGAATTGCACGGTAAGCCTCATGTTGATGGCGCTCGGCGGATTGTTTCAAAACGGCTGCGTCGAATGGCTGTCCTCGATGACATACCAGGCGGCATCAGGCGCCGGGGCTAAAAACATGAGGGAACTCGTCAAGCAGATGATCGCAATCGGAAAGGCCGCATCAGATACCATCGACGACCCGGCGGAAAGCATTCTCGAGCTGGACAGAAAAGTCCAGTCCGCGATAACCGGCCCTTCCTTTCCGATCGATGTTTTCAAAGCCCCGCTCGCGGGAAGCCTTATCCCCTGGATCGATTGTGCCTCGGAAAACGGCCGCACAAGGGAAGAATGGAAGGGGCATGCGGAAACGAACAAAATTCTCGGGTTAAAGCATCCGGTTCCCGTCGACGGCCTCTGTGTCAGAATCGGCGCGATGCGGTGTCACAGCCAGGGATTTACCATAAAACTCACCCATGATATTCCGCTTGCCGATATCGAACAGATGATCGCCTCGTCGAACGAGTGGGCGTATGTCGTTCCCAATACATACGAAGAAACGATTGAAAAGCTGACGCCGGCCGCCGTCTCCGGTACACTCAAGGTTCCTGTCGGCCGTATTCACAAAATGAAAATGGGACCGGACTACCTCGCCGCTTTTTCCTGCGGCGACCAGCTTCTCTGGGGGGCCGCCGAACCGATACGGAGGGTATTCAGAATTATCCTCGAATACATGGCTTCGTAAGGGACTGCGCCATAATTGTATGATTATGCATCATATCACATCATCGCCTCCGGCAGTGTTTCAACTCGCATAAATGAATTTGATCACTTCCTCGATATCGATATTGCTGATATTAATATCCCGTATCGGTAATGTCCTGAATATCCGCGCCACCTCATCTTCCAGTTTTGTCCGGGTCATATCGAGTTCGACGCGCGCGGCCAAAGGCGAGAATTCCTTTACGTCATACCCCGCCAGTTCGGAAGATGCTATTTTCCTGCGGAAATGCAGTTCGACCATTTTCCTGTCCGCAAAATAGCTTTTCAGCTTATCGATGGTATCGTCAAACACGATGGTTCCCTTGTTGATGATACTCACCCGTTCACAGAGATTTTCAATATCGTTCAAATCGTGTGTCGTCAGGATAAACGTCGTCCCCTTTTCCCGGTTCACCCCTTTTATGAAGCCCCGAATCGCTTCTTTCGAGAAAATGTCCAGACCGATGGTCGGCTCGTCCAAAAAGACGAGGGGCGGTTCGTGAAGGAGTGCACAGATGAACTCGCACTTCATCCGTTCCCCCAGGGAAATCTGTCTCACCGGTTTTCGGATCACCTCCGCCACATTGAGTAAAGCGGTAAAGTACCTGATGTTTTCATCATAGACGTTATCGGGAATATCGTACATCTTGCGGTGCAGCTGAAAGGTATCGATTGCGGGCAGATCCCAGATAAGCTGGGATTTCTGCCCGAACACGACCCCGATTCGCTTGACCAGCCGTTCCCGATCGTGCCATGGCGTATGGCCCATGATATCGGCGCTGCCGGAAGTGGGGAAAAGGATCCCGGAAAATATCTTGATCGTGGTGGATTTGCCCGCACCATTCGGCCCGATCAACCCGCGGATCTCTCCCTGCCGGATCGCCATGTCGAGCTTTTTGACCGCGACCACCTCGGAATATTTACGGACAAAGAGTGATTGTATCGCGGGCAATAATCCCGATTTATCCCGAAGGTGTACCTTGAATACCTTTGTCAGCCCCTCTGCGCTGACAATGTTCTCTTTTCTCTTGATCATCGCTTATCCTCCGGCACTCGTATATCGTTTCAGGCAGGCCCTCCAGAGAAGCAGCGCCATACTGAAAAACACGATACTGAAACCCAATGAATAGACAATATTAATACTCCCCCTGCCAAGAAGCACCCTCGCCGGGAAATTTACCCAGATCGCCATGGGTACGGCGGTAATGAAAAAGATCCCGAGTGCCCTGGTAAAAATCTCGAGGGGAAACTCCCCGAATCGTGTGAACAGATGCAGGATATCGTAGAGTCTTCCCAGATGCACGAGAACAATGACCGCCGAAGAATAGATTATTTCGAATCCCATGTAGAGAAACAACCCGAATAACGTCAAAACAATCAATAGCCCGATCGTGAACGGAGTGATTTCCAGTTTCAGGGTAATCACCGATGAGACGATGATGATCCCTCCGGCCAGAATGGAACCCATGCTGCGAGGATTGAATCCGCTTGCCAGAATGACGCCGATGGCCGGGTATGGTTTCAAAAGCAGTCTGTCGAACTCCCCCTTCCGTACAAGATCCATCACAAAAAAGTGCAGCGATCCGAACATCGAGTTTCTGAGGCCGAGATGAAAAAGTAAAAGCCCCTGGAAAAGAATAATCTGGTTGAGGTCCCATCCGGGGAACCCCCTGGTCTGGGAAAAAATCAGGTATTGCAGTAACGGACCGATAAATGACAGGAAAAGTGAAATAAAGGAATCGAGAAAAAAGTTGAGCCGATAAGCCATCGCACGGGCGAATCTTATTTTACTGTTTTCATAAAACAGCTGAAAAAGCTTGAATATTTTTCTCATAGACTACCCGCCCGCCGCACAATATTTTTTGACAAGGAGTTTCCATGATAGTTTGCAAATAACATAGAGGACCGCTATCCATACCAGCTGTATTATCACAATAGTGATACATTGATCCCACCGGTCGGCCGGAGCCTTGTTCAGCAGAAACTGGATCGGCCAGTAGTAAATGTAGGTAAAAGGGAAGAATGCAAGCACACGATTCACGGCGGCGGGAAAAAATTCAAGGGGCAAAAACGCTCCGCCTGCAAAAGCCAGGAACAGGTTACTCAGGGTGATAAGTGAGGAGTTGTCCTTCATGGGCATGGCCAAAAGCCCAAGGAGAAAAGCGCAGAGATAATTGAGGAAAAAGGCGGGAATGACGACAATCAGGAAACGAAGAAACGAGAGTGGTGTGAGGAAAACGGGAAAGAGGATAAGGCTGCATATGATCATACTGGGGATAAAATCCATGAACAGTGCGATAAGCCTGGAAGATATATTGCTTCCCAGCTCAAGTCTGAAAACCGAGATCGGTTTGAGTAAATCACCCGACAGGTCACCGGAAAGAATCTTGTTGGACATGAACATTGTGGTAGCGTTCCAGACAAAGGCGTTGACGATCATATAAGAGAGGAAATACCAGACCATCTGTTCGAAGCTGTACCCCTTTATAACGTTTGTCTGATTGTAAGTATAGATACTCTTGAACAAAGACATATTAATAAAGAGGGCGATCGGCTGCGTGACGACGGTAATGGCGAACGTCCACCGGTATTGAATGAGCATCTTGAAATAGACTCTGATGATCTCGGCGAATACTTTCATGATTGTGTGTGACGAATTATACTATTCATCCCCGATTCTGTCAGCCTGCCCCGGCATTAATTGTTTCCCGTTAATGATTGATGTTATAAAAAGCTGCGTTCCGTTCGAATCGGGATATGAACCGCCTTTATACTGCGACTGGTGAGGTTTCATTTACTGCCGATGGTTATCCGGGCCGATTGCAGGCCGTCTGCGGAGGCGGTCACCCTTATGGTACCGGTTTGTCCGGGAAATGAAGCGACGATGCACATGCACATGCCGTGGAAGGCTTTCCGTTTCACGGCAATGAAAGGTTCCAGACTGATAGGATTTCCATTACCGACCGCCTTCACATATCCCGGACCAACTGTTTCGAAGAAGATGGGGTTCTCCGCGTTCGGGCAGAGGGTACCGTCCCTGTCCGTGATTTTTACCGTTATAAAACAGAGGTCGTATCCGTCGGCCTTTATTTTTTTCCGATCCGGCGACAACATGATTTTCGACGGTTCGCCCGCCGTTTTCATTTCACGCCGGGCGGTCGGGCGGCCGCGCGAATCGAAAGCGACGACGGAAAGCACACCGGGCCGGTACCGTATATCATCCCACATCAGGCGGTACCGGTCAAAAAGACCGGCCGGATTTTTCTTTCTCACCCCGCATGATTTTCCGTTCAAAAAAAGCTCGGCCGAATCATAATTCGTATAACAATATACCGGTGTTATCTCACCCTCTCTGCCTTCCCAGTTCCAATGTGGAAGGAGATGCAGAACATTTCCCTTTGTCCAATGGCTTTGATAGAGGAAATATCTGTCTTTCGGCAGGCCGCACAGGTCGACGATGCCGAAGTAGGAGCTGCGGCTCGGCCAGTCCCGTTCATATGGGGTGGGCTCCCCGAGGTAATCGAATCCCGTCCAGACAAACTCCCCCAAAACAAAGGGGCGATCGTCCTGCGCCCTGAACTCGTAATCGGGCGGATACCCCCACTGAGGAGCGGCAAGATCATATGAAGAAACCTGGAGGGAAGCATGCCTTTTCGGGCGTTCCTCTTCGACCGGAAAATGATATTCCCCGCGGCTGCTCAGGCATGACGCCGTTTCGCTTCCGTACTGAATCATGGCGGGATATTTTTTATGATACGCTTCATATTTAAACCAGGCGTAATTCCAACCTGGAATATCGACGGCATCGGCAAGCCCGTTCTTTATCGCGTCATCCGGTGCATTGAAGGCGGCAGTGACCGGCCTTGAAGCATCCTCGTCACGACAGATCGCGGAGAGAAACCCGGCTGTCTCGTTCCCGCCCGGTTTGCCCTGTTCGGGCACCTCATTGCCGATACTCCACATGATGACCGACGGATGATTTCTGTCTCTCCTGATCATATCGCGAAGGTCCCTTTCCGCCCATTCGCCAAACAGCTTGTTATATCCATTCTCGCACTTTGCTTCTTGCCATTCGTCAAACGCCTCGTCGACAACGAGAAACCCCTTCCTGTCGCAGGCATCGAGCAATTCCGGAGCCGGCGGATTATGGCTGCTCCGGATCGCGTTACACCCCATTGCCTTCAGTATATCGAGCCGCCGGTCGATCGCACTTCGATTGACCGCAGCCCCCAGGGGCCCAAGGTCGTGATGCAGA
Source organism: Spirochaetales bacterium (assembly GCA_016930085.1). NCBI lineage: Bacteria > Pseudomonadati > Spirochaetota > Spirochaetia > Spirochaetales > Spirochaetales bacterium. The sequence continues at coordinate 54,949 of JAFGHO010000064.1, read as the reverse complement.
CATACTCCTTTCAGCTTAACCACCCTGCCGTTCAGGGCAAAGCCGTCACCGTCAAATGAAAGCGTCCGGATCCCGAACCATGTTTCGTACCGGTCGACGATACGGCCGGACACAAGGATCGATGAAACGGCTTTATAGAGCATCGGAGAATCGATATCCCATAGAAACGGTTTCCTGATAACGATTTCCCGATCAACGACTGCCTGCTTTTCGATCAGTACATCGGAACATGAGGAGTAACCTTTCTTCTTTCCGGGCGGCACGATTTCCGTCCCGAGAACTGCCGCGGCCGGTTCTCCGGAAGCATTATTAATCGTCGTACTCACCATAATCCGTGCCTCGTCATTATCCGCCTTTACCGTTGTAATGTACGAGCCCCATCGTGGAACATATATGGACCGGACCGCGATGAACCGTACATGCCGGTATATTCCGGCCCCGGGATACCACCGTGACGACTTATGAATAACCGTCACCTTGACCGCAAGAAGATTCTCCTCCGTCAAGGAAACGGCATCCGTCAGTTCGAATCCAAAGGAACTGTAACCGTATGGCCGGCATCCAATTTTCCGGCCGTTCAGATAAACGGTTCCATTACTCATGACCCCGTCGAATTCGATAAAGAAGCGCATCCCGCGCATATCTTCTCCGACGGTAAACCGTCTTCTGTACCATCCTGTTCCATAACAGGGAAGTGAACCCGTCGAACCGGAATATTCGACTGTTTCCTGCCTGTCGTTTTCCGTTATCGTCATGATAATACTGTCATTGTCCTTTGAAAACGGTCCACCGATGGCCCAGTCATGGGGAACTGTCACATCTTCCCAATCGGTGTCATCAAAGTACCGGACCTCGGCACCGGGCGGATCCGCCTTTATGAACTTCCATCCTTTGTCAAAAAGGTCAGTATGTCTCATCGTTTCTTTTCCCTTCCGTAGCGTCGCTATCACGGTTGTATTCGCTATGCAAGGACAGGCGGTGCCGCATGAACATTGCGTTGTATCACGATAAAGCGAACGTACACCTGCTTTACTTTTGTTTGAATATAATGTAATAATAATCGAGGGGGAAGGGGGTTTTGGGAAAAGAAATTCCTGTTTTTCACCTGGCGGGGAATATGCTGTATTAATGCAGGCTTCACTTCCACCCAAGAGAATGTGCACCGGCGGCCGAAACGAATATTCCGGGAGTATGGAATGGTAATCGCGAGTTTAACACCCGATATCCGTCACATCAAAATCATCGCTAAACATCCGCAAATCGATCAATTTCGTTTCAATACATTTCTTCCGGTTAAAGAAAACAAGGAGAAATTCATTCGCGCTCTAAAGAAAATATGCGGCAAAAAACGTTTATGGATAGATCTCAAAACACGTCAGCTGCGGGCCGTCGACGTCGATATGAAAATAAACCCCAAAGTCAGACTGAGTCATTCAATATCCGTCGAACTGCCCGTAAAAATATATTACGGGGATTCGGAGGCGTTGGCTGTCAATATCGAACGGGACAACACCCTCGTTCTTGAAAGAATACCGAACGTTGCTATCGAACCAGGGGATTTGATCAATATCGCCGCCCCTTCACTTTCGATCAAGGGTTACCTTACCGACAACGACAGGGAATACATCGACGCGGCCCGAAAACACGACATTCATTCATATATGCTTTCGTTCGTCCAGAATGAAGACGATATACGGGAACTGATCTCGGAGGACCCGAACGCCATAATCATCGCGAAAATCGAATCAAAACAGGGTCTCGATTTTGTAAAAAAATCATTTCCGGTTACCTTTCAAAGAATACATCTCATGGCGGCACGCAACGATCTGTTCATCCAGATGGAAGGTAATAAAACGGAAATCCTTACGGCTCTTCGCATAATTATCAAAAAGGATCCTGAAGCGATTGCGGCATCGGGTATTTTTTCATCCCTCGAAATGAAGCATCATATATCCATGAACGATCTTTCGGACCTGCTTCTCCTCAAAATACTCGGGTACAGGAATTATCTTCTGGGTGAGAAACTCTGCGGCCGGAAGGAATCCTTTCAGCGGGCCATGCAGTTGTGGGAAGACTTTACCGCGCAGATAAAAAAACACGATGTTACCGTAAGTGAAAGCTTTTAGGCTCTCCTCCCGTTCAATTTCGACTATCTTCCAATCCGAGTTTCCTGAGTTTCGGATCGATCACAACCCTGCAGTACCCGTTATACGGATTCTTCTCATAATAATCCTGATGATAATCTTCCGCCGGATAGAATGCCGCTAATTTCTTAATCTCTGTAACGACGGGACTGTCGAAACGCCCGGAATCCTGTAGTGCCTTTTTTGATGCATATGCGGCTTCCTTTTGACGTTCGTCATGATAAAGTATAATCGATCTGTACTGTGTCCCGGTATCGGCGCCCTGACGATTGAGTGTCGTCGGATCATGAGATTTGAAGAACAGTTCGAGAAGTTTTTCATAGGTAATCGCCTCCGGATCATACTCAATCCGGACAACCTCCGCGTGACCCGTACTTCCCGTGCATACCTCCCGGTACGTTGGATTTATGGTTTGGCCGCCGGCATACCCCGACGTAACCGAAACGACACCTTCGATACGCTCGAACACCGCCTCAAGACACCAGAAACAACCGCCCCCGAATGTCGCAAAAGAAGTCTTTCCCTTCATCGTCACTCCTTCCTTTCTTGTTTCAGGGCCCTTTTCGTCTTTACCGAAAAGAACACTAAAACCGGGGTTATAAGCACATCCTGCATCCAGCCCAAAAACCATGATTAATACCGGAATAAACGCCTTAATCGTCTTCGCCACCGTCATTTCCATTATTTCAAATTTACACAATTATTACTACATTGGTCAAGTTAATGTTGTTTCAATTAAATTAATATAATAAAATAGATATTTTAATGACGATGATATGTCTCCTGTTTATACCGCCGTGCCGGTCATACTATTTATATCTCTCCCGAAACACGGAAAGAAACATATTTTATGCAATGGAATTATTCAATATTTTCTATATATACTTGCATTTTATGCGTAACCCTGTTACTTTATACTCCTTGACACTATCAGTGAGATGAAATACGTTAACAATAATGAAAACCATTTTCGATAATATGTGGACAATTATAGAGGAAGGGGATGAGAAGAATGAAGGCTTATATTAAAGCAGTACGCTTTAATGTTCCTGAAAAAAGATTATCAAATAAAGACATGACCAAACTGGTTGATACATCAGATGAATGGATTTTCACGCATACGGGAATTAAATTCCGGCATATTGCGGATGAAGATACATCGGCTTCGGATCTTGTTTTCAAACCGTGCCGGGAGGTACTGGAGCAGGCAAAAATCTCCCCGGAGGAAATCGACCTTATCATTGTGGCGACAACCACCCCGGATTTTCCGGGATATCCGTCAACGGCATGCATTCTGCAGGACAGACTGGGCGCAGTCAACGCCGGCGCTTTCGATATCACTGCGGCCTGTACCGGATTCATCTACGCACTCGAGATTGCAAGCAATTTTATAAAATCAGGTGCGGCAAGGAATATACTGGTCGCCTGTTCGGAAATTATGTCAAAAACCATGGACTGGTCGGACAGAAACACCTGTGTATTGCTTGGTGACGGTTCGGCAGCGGCTTTAGTCGCCGTCAATGATATTGCTACCGATAGTGAAATTATGTTTTCGACACTCAGGGCAGAAGGAAACGGAGCACCATATCTGATACGGGAACTCGGCGGTTCCCGATTTCCGTTCCATCCGGATAAAAAAACAGACAAACACTCGTATTTACAGATGGACGGCCAGAAGGTCTATCATTTTGCGGTGAGAGTACTCTGCGATACGGTAAAGACAATCATCGAGAAAACAAACATCAGCCTTGATGATATTGCATATATTGTCCCCCATCAGGCAAACGTGCGAATATTACAGGCCGCCTCAAAACGCCTGAAAATCCCCCTGGAAAGATTTTATATCAATATCGAAGAATACGCAAACACTTCCGGGGCGACGATTCCGATCGCATTAGCGGAAATGGATATAAAAGGTCTTCTCAAACGCGGGGATTATATCATGACAATCGGCTTCGGCGGCGGGCTTACCTACGGCGGGAACCTTCTGCGCTGGTAGCCCGGAACAGCCCGGTCAGAACTTGTACCCGAACGTGCGGAGCATGCGCTTTCGTTCTTCCCTGTCTTTATCCGTCTCAACGCCTTTTGGCGATGCCCCGTCGACAACGCCCATAACGCCGCGGCCTTGATCGGTTTGGGCAACAAGAATCTGAAGCGGATTCGCCGTTGCACAGAAGATATGCGCCACTTCCTGACAGGCTTTTATCTGGGTAAGAATATTGATGGGAAAAGCATCCTTGATAACGAGATAAAAGGTATGACCGGCCCCTACCGCTTCAGCGCATCGTACGGCATCTGCGACAAGCGTTTTATCGTTCCCTTCATTCCGAATCAGACACGGGCCGGATGCCTCGCAAAACGCGATCCCGAATTTTATTCCCGGCACAGCGGAAATAACGATCTCGGAGATGTCTTCAACCGTCTTTATAAAATGTGTCTGTCCGACAATAATATTGGCCCCTTCACTCCATGAAAGATCGACTTTTTTTATATCCATATTCACACTCCTTCTCCGGATAAGATATCCAGATCAATCTCGGCCCCGGCACACGGCATTTGTATTCCCCAGTTTGAAAGAACAGCCGGGTGTATTTCTCCCATAATCCCTACGACAGCACCCCCGCAATAGATGGCGGCGGTCCTTCCCGGTATAAACCTCGGATCGTCTTTTTCACGCAGTTCATAATCAAGGGCAAGGTAATAAAAAAAAGCCGATACAATAGAGTTCACATCATTATATCCCGCTTCGCCGTCTGCGAGAAGGAAACCGCAATAGGCACGGGTTTTCGAACCGTAATTGTCTTCCTTGTCCTGATACGCGACCTTGCCGATTTCAAAGATACGGTGAGGATACACCGCATGTGCGGAAATTGCCTCCGACGACAGAAGATTGGGAAAAACCGATTTCCGAACCATCGCATAGTTTTCCGTCATCGGGTTTTGAATGTGGATAAACCCCTCGTCCGGAAGGTTCATCTTCTCAATAAAATCTTTACGCGAACCGAGATAGTTGAAAATCATCTCCTAAAAACCAAGACCCGCCATAATGTCCCTTACTTCACGGGTAAATAAATCGAGTGAGGACAAACGGCCAATTGTGTAATCCTTTGGCATTTCAGGTGAAAAACTCCCCATACCGCGGCCGATCATGATCTCTTCCACAACATCGACTTGATGGAGAAAATCGTTTCTGTAGGGCAGCGGTGAAAGGACGACCTCATTCCCCGATACGGAGACCTCATTTCCGGCTTTTCCGATAAACCGTGCGGCATCTTCGGGAGAAAGCCGTTCACCGAGAAGTTTCGATCCATATGCGACATCAAGCGCCATCTGTTTCTGAAAATAGAAAGGGGTGACCACTTTCCTTCCGTATGGCGTATCATACGGATATTCCACGGTCACGGGTAAAATTTCATACCCGAAATCCGCCAGGTCACAGGCGACGATCGATGTCGCCAGAAGAAGACTGTCCATATCGATACCGGTCAGTTCCACAAAGAAGTAACTGTCCCCCACTTCGAGTGCGCCGAGTGTCGCGCTGTTGATGATCGGCGGGAAACTAAGCACGTCGTCCTTTGCGTCCCGAAGGAAAGGATAGCGGGAGAAATCTTCGACGATCCAGCCGAACTCGATACCCTTCGGATGATCCCGTAAAATCTCCCGCAGAGAAAGAGGCCTGGTAAATCCCAGAGGCGTAAAGGCTGTGTTATCGGGATCCGCCGCCAGGTATTTGACGGGATATTCCAGAATATCCGCACGGTAGATACCCATCGCAATCGATTTTCTTTTTTGACCGAAATTTCCGCATACTTTCTCCTGGGTCTGAATGATATCGATAAGAAAGGGTTCATCGATCGGTTTTCCCCGTGCGGCGAATGCACAAATGTAGGGTCTTATATCTTTTAACTTCGGATCGACCTTGATCGTCCTCTCAGCCGTTTCTATCTGTTTGTCCTGTGAGGAAATAAAGCCATACAGAGGGAGTTTTCCGCCGAGAAGTATCTTTATTTGCCTGGCGAGACCGGCAGTGGACCAGAGATCGGGTCTGTTTGTATCGTTAAGCTCGATCTTGATAAGTTCATCATCATTATGCCATTCATCGAGTTCGGCCTTTGCACCGACAAGAATATCCGTCAATTCCTTCTGATTCATGGATTTCCCTACAAGGTTGAAAAATGTACTTTTATACACATCAATTTTCGGCATTATATGCTCCTCCTTCGTCGAAGGCGTACTTGTTCGATATCACTTGTAAAAAGATCGCGCAGATCACTCAGCCCCAACGACATAAGCGCCATTCTGTCTATACCCAGCCCCCAGGCGAGTACGGGGACATGAATGCCGAGCGGTTCGGTAACTTCCGGCCTGAAAATACCCGATCCCCCGAGTTCGAACCAGCCGAGTACATCGTGTTTAATATGTACTTCCACCGACGGTTCGGTAAAGGGGAAATAGGCGGGAACATATTTCACTTCCTTCGCACCGGCCACTTCCTCCGCAAAAATTTTGAGCAGTCCCAAAAGATTTTTCAGATTGACCTCTTCTCCAAGGACGATACCTTCTGTCTGGTAAAAGTCAGCCGCGTGTGTCGCATCCACTGTATCCGGCCGGAAACAACGGACCACGCCAAAATATTTTCCCGGTATCTTTGCCCGCGTCAACGCCCTGGCCGAAAGGACCGTTCCCTGACTTCGAAGTATCATTCGCCGCGTAAAGTTTTTATCAAAGCCATATTTCCAGCCTCTGCTGCCTGTTTTCCATCCGTCTTCATGCGTTTTGGCGACATTATCCAGATACGGCTGTTCAATCTTCTTTGCGTATTGCGGCTCTTTGATATAAAAGACATCATGGATATCCCGAGCGGAATGAAACTGGGGCATAAACAGGGCATCCGAATTCCAGAACTCCGTCTCAAGAAGAGGACCGTCATACTCTTCGAATCCAAGAGAAACAAGTTTATCCTTGAGAAGCTCGAGAAAATCGACATAGGGATTCTTTCTTCCCAAAAGGACCCTCACCGGCGGTATATCGATGTTATATGATCTGAAACCCTTTGTCCGCCACTCACCGCTTTTCAACATATCCTGAGTCAGAACACCGGTTTCTTCACCGGTAATCCCCTTATCCCGGAGTTCTTTCCTGATTCGGGCACCCTTATCCGTCAGCATAAAGGTCACCTCATCATGCTCGTTTATTCTGAAAATACCCTTTGACGAACCCCTTTTTTTACTATTTTCCGATACAATTTCCCGTTGTCGTTCATTCAGTGATCCGGCCCGCACCTTTTTCTCATGAGCCACATGGTCGATGAGGGTCCTGATTGCTTCGAGCGCCCCTTTCTTTGAAGGATCTTTTATGAGAGCCCGTTTGTTTTCATCCATGGAGAGGATTCCCTCTTTTGAAAGCGCACCAAAGGCAGATCCGATATCTTTCATATCGATTGAAAGTTTTTTCGCCATATCGGGAAGATGCAAAGCGGTTTCCTTCTCAAGGAGGTTCAATATCCGTTCTTCAGGAGTCCCGTTCTCGTGATATTCCTTTCCGCAATCGGTAAGTTCATACCAGACAATCTTTTCACGTTCTTTCTCCTCAATCAGCCCTTTCTGGGAAAGCCAGCTGAATGCCTGGCGGCATTGACCTTCGTTGAAGGAAAGATCGGCGACCAGTTTCTGAGAAGTAAGGGTTTCACCTTTTCCGTATCGGTTCAACACCATTATTTCGAGCGGATGAAGACTCTTTATTATTCCTTCGTATTCCATGCCTGTCTCCCTCTTTAAAATTGAACTCCTTATTGGTACAGGATATTGAAAAAAGTGTAAAGGGGGAAAGGAGGAACCCGGCCTTTGACGGATACGAATACCAGTTGTTTTTCAGGTATTCGTCCGTATTTCTTGCATAAATCGAACTTTGAATATGCTATCTATAAGCTAATTGGCTTGCAGGGCTTTCATATCGCAAGCTTCTCTACGCTTCTTGACATTTGCATTTATTTGAATTAAACTGAAAGAGAGGAATTGTACGGCATACAGGAATCGATACGTGAAGAGAGGAAACAGATGAAAGCACATATTATCAGTCTTTCAAAAGGAACCGTTCAGATAGGAGGCACGCTTTATCAGCCTTTTGCAAACAAATCAACGCCAATACCGGAATTTGATGTACAAACCGATTCGATGGAAGAAGCAAAACGCATCCTCATCGAATACCTCAAAGACTCGACAAAACTCGATACATAGCTTACCGGCCGACGTACCGCAGGGTTACGGTACAATGATAGAGATCGGAGACAACAGCAGCCCCTAAAAGCACTTCCCCTCTTTCTTTTTCAGGCACTCATCGTTTTCACAGCGGTAACAGATCTCGTTTTCCAGCAGGTTCCCCTGCCCGTATACCCTGATATTGGAAAGGGTCGTCCGTGCGATATTGGAGAGGGCTTCCCGTGTGAAAAATCCCTGGTGAGAGGTGACGAGGACATTGGGAAAGGTAAGCAGCCGCGCCAGGACATCATCCGATATTACCGTGTTCGAGAAATCTTCGAAAAAATACTCGCTTTCCTCTTCATACACATCGAGTCCCGCAGCGCCGATGTTACCGCTCTTCAACCCTTCGATCAGTGCCTTTGTATCGATGAGGGCGCCGCGGCCGGTGTTGATGATCATGACACCTTTTTTCATTGTATCGATCGAATCCTCGTTGATGAGGTGAAAGGTATCCTTGGAAAGCGGACAATGAAGGGAGATGATATCCGATTCCCGGTAAAGGGTATCCAGTTCGACATATTCGAAATTATCACGCTTTTTCATTTCAGGGGTGGGATAACGATCGTAACCGAACACCTTCATCCCGAACCCGTTCAATATCCTCACCAGTTCCCTTCCGATCCTTCCCGTCCCGATTACCCCCGCCGTTTTGCCGTACATGTCGAACCCCAGAAGACCGTTGATGTTGAAATTGCTTTCCCGAGTCCGGTAGTAGGCCTTGTGGGTTTTTCTGTTGAGCGAGAGGATCAAGGCAGCCGCGTGTTCCGCCACAGCGTGGGGGGAATAAGCGGGAACGCGAACCACATGGACGTTTCCGTAAGCTGCGGAAAGATCCACGTTATTGTAGCCCGCGCAGCGCATCGCGACGAGGCCGATACCCGCGGCGGCGAGATTATCGAGTACCGCCCGGTCGATCGTATCATTGACGAACGCGCAGACGACGTCACTCCCGCTCGCGAGCGAGACGGTGTCGCCCGTCAGGCGGGAATCGAAGTATCGTATTGTGTAACCGAACTCCCTGTTCGCTTCGTCGAATGAAGCGCGATCGTAGGGCTTCGCGTCGTAAAAGGCGATAGTCATCGAATCCTTCATGATATTCAACCTCCTTCTGCAGCTTTTCCGGCATACAGGTCCGCCGCGATCATTTTCCCCTCTTCCGTAAGAAAATGTTTTTCGATTATTCTCAGCAGGTCGGCTAAGCTATTCTTTTCCGCCGTTTCTGCAAGATTGACAATACCGTCCGCGTCGTAGAGAATCCGGAAATTGAGGGATTCGTTTTTCCCCGGGGAATGGTGATGGCCGATAATGTCGCATATTTCATCGATCTCACGCGGTCCCATTCCCAGCGCCTCGAGTATCCTCCGCGCGACGGGCGGGCCTTCCCGTTCCTGGTATATCCCCGCATTCGAACCGTATTTCTCTTCCCCGATCTTTATACCGACATCATGAAGAATTGCAGAGGGAACGACGATGCGGGGATCACCCGGAAGCTTTTCAAGCAGTCGTTCGGCATAGAAAAGGACCTTTTTGGCATGCGCTATCCGTCTCGTATCGTTTCCGAAATGTTTCTCAAGCTCCTGGAGAAGTTTATCTTTCACCGTCACACCTCCTTTCATCCGGCGCACGATCCGGAACGGTATATTACTCCCGAATACAGTCAATGAGGGTTTTGCTTTCAAGGAATCCCTTTATTTCCACCCGCATATCCGATATCTTCTTTCCGAAAAGACATGAGGAAAACATACAGGTCTGCCGGTGAAACGGACAACCGGAGGTATCAAGTCTGCCTTCTATTGCCTCATAAATATCAAGCAACGTGATGACCCGGGCACTCTTTGCAAGCGAAAATCCTCCCGACGGTCCCCTGTTGGAGGTGACAAACCCCTCTTTCAAAAGACGCTGCATCACCTTTGAAACGGTATTTTCCGATGCACCGGTCACTGCCGATATCGATTTCGTACTTACTTGTCCCGGTGTATTTTGTGCAAGAACAACAAGCCCGTGAATACCGATCAGGGCGGATTCCGTTATCGATACAATACCTGCCATTGCTTCATCTCCGTTTCTGGTATTATATTACCTGAATACCTGATTAATATCAAGATATTTCACACATTTTTTTATAAACCACCGTCCGTGAAAAGCGGCGTTGTTTTTCACACCAATTAATTTCGTGAAATCCGGAAGATAGATAGCGAAGAAGAGCGATATATGTTCGAATCGTTACCGAAGGAATTGAAGTCATCACCGATATTGCCATGACCATGCGGTCCGCAGCATCGAGATATGCTATCCGAGTGAGTGATACATACGACACCACAACACCGATCAGAGCGTCTCTTTAAGGCATTATTGCATACCGATATACCTTTTTGAGCATATCGATATCAATCAAGCGTGCAGGACTACCCTCATCTCAGACATTAAGGGCCTTTTTGTGTCCCTTTGGCGAACTGTATACCGGATTTTGCAAAAAAACGTCAAGCGCTTCATCATTTTCCAGTATTACCATTTCCACCAGGTTGCATAAACCCCGTTCATTCAAGTATTCATCAAGGTCTTTCCGTTTCTTGAATGTGACATTATCAACCTTTCGTTTCCCTTCCCGAATTTCTTCGGCAATGTGGTTGATTGTCTCCCCGTCAACGACATCCTCGTAGAACTTTTTCAAGTGTTCGAGGTCCTTCCACGGATAAAAATTAGTTCGGGGCTCCTTAAGGTCTTTAAGGGTCTTGTTGATGTCCAGTTTGATTAACATAAGCTATCACCTTTTTGAAATGTTACTTTTTACAATGATAAATTAATATCAGAATATACAGGAGTCAAGAAAAAAATGAAAATATTTTTGTTATTTATTCCGACAACCGATCACCGCCTTATTGGCACGCATAAATAATATGATCACTGTACCGGTATCGCCCGTTCAGTGGCGGATGGCCTATTTGGGATTTTCATTTTGCACCCAGTCAATCGCATACTGCAGGAGTTTCGATGAGTTTTCCAGATTCAGTTTTTCTTTGATATGCTCACGGTAGGTTTCGACCGTTTTTATACTCAGATCAAGTTCTTTTGCTATTTGCCGCGTTCCCATGCCTTTTCCGATAAGTCTGAATACCTCCAGTTCCCTGTCACTCAATCGTTCCACCGTTGAAGCGTTTCTTTGGGACGAACCCAGTACGTATCGCTGAAGCATTTTCTCCCGCATCTTCTCGCTGACGAAAATTTTTCCGCCGAGCACCTGCCTGATCGCATCGAGCACCTTTTCCGGCGGTTCCTGTTTCATGATATACCCCTTTGCCCCGGCCCGAAGCACCCGTTCAGCGTAGAGGGATTCGTCATGCATGGAAACAACCAGTACGGGTAAATCCTGAAACCGCATACGAATATCCTTGATAAGTTCAAGACCGCTTCTTCCTTTAAGGGATATATCGACAATCACCAGATCCGGATTTTCCCGTTCTACGGTCTCCAGGGCTTCTTTCGCATTTCCCGCTTCCCCGCATACCATCAATTCCTCTTCATAATTGATAAGCCTTGTAATACCCTGGCGTACAATCGGATGATCATCAACAATTAACACCCGTTTTTTTTCAATGTCCTCTTTCATACTTCCTTTATCCTATCTTTATTCTTTTATTCTTTACTGCCGGATTATCGACAGAGCAGATTACGACCGTTCCTTTCTTGACTCCCTGTCCGATCTGGATATTTCCACCGATCATATTAGCGCGATACTTCATAATACGCAAGCCCATCCCCTTACCGTCACCACGTTCCTCATCAATTCCATCCCCGTCATCTTTGATGGAAAGCAGTATTTTATTTTCCATACACTCAAGCTGAATATAAATATTATCCGGATTTGCGTGTTTTGCCGCATTATGTACCGCCTCCTGAGCGATCCGATAGAGATGCAGGGCGATGGTATTATCGGTAATAAAGACATCGTCCATACAAATGAAATGGCACGGTACATGAAACTGTTTCTCCGTCTTTTCCGAGAGTTCCCTCAAAGCGGAGATTATTCCGTTCTCCTCCAGCTCGACCGGGAAAAGACCACGTGCAAGTATCTTCGTCTGGCTGATCGACTGATTCACCAGCCGGGTTATTTCTTCCGCTGTTCTGGCGTCGTCGAGTGATTTCGCATCAAGCTGTTCCTGCAACACCCTGCACATGTATGATATACCGGTAAGCTGCTGGCTCAATTCGTCATGAAGATCCTGACCAAGCCGCTGCTGTTCCCTCCCGCTTATTTCAAGAATTTCCTTTTCAAGCCGCTTGCGGTCGGTGATGTCATAACACCCGGCGATAATAGCAAGTTCCTGGTTGAATAAAAACGTCTGGAGTGAAATAACCACCCAGAACTGCGTCCCGTCCTCCTTTTTCATGGAAACTTCATAATTCTGGACATATCCCCTGGTATCGAAGCAGGTGACCTTTAATTTATCAAGCAGGTGCCTGTATTCGACGGGATCATTGAAGTATTCCTTGATTTTTCTCCTGTCGATGTTTGTATTGTCAAATCCGAATGTATGACCGAAACATTCATTTGCATAGAGTATACGGCCGTCACTCTCCCGATATATGACCAGGGGAATCGGATTGGCGTCGAGAATCGCTCTCAGATATAGTTCACTTTCCCGCAACGCCTTTTCCGCGCGTTCCCGCTCCGCGATCTCCTCCTGAAGTTTTTCATTTGTCTTCGTCAGCGCGATTGTCTGGGCGTGCACACGCTGGAGAAGCAATACCCCTTTTACCGCCTCCTGCAGCCGCTTTCTCAGAAGATCATACGATATAACACCCTGAAGCCCCATTTCAAAAAAAGCGATCCCGAGCTGGTTCTTACTGTAATCGAGGGCATCCACCATGATGGCGAAACGTCTGTTTTTCGGAAACATACCTGCCGGAATGAGTTCTTTTGATGGGTAGCTTATGCCTTCTTCGGTAAGGTCGAGTTTTCCGTTTTCGTTAAAAGCCACAATAAGCCGGGAAATATCAGTGCTTTCATTCCTCGAGCCCTTCTCTTCATGCTCGCCCTCATAAAGCGAGAGGTAGCAACTTTTGATACCGAGTTTAGGAAGTGCTTTTTCAAGCAAATCGATAAGATCGGTCAGGTTCATCGAGGCAAGCAGTTGCTCGCCGAGGGCACGGATGGTGAGGGTTTCTCTCGCATTACTCAAAAGACGATAGTCCAGTTCCTGCTTTTCCGTTTCTTCCACCATCTCCCGTGCGCTGAGTAATATTTCATCGGCTTTCGCATGAATAATGCGGTCGTGTATCAAAGGCAGCACCTGCATATGCAGAACGGAGAGAACCTGCTGCCAGACAGGGGCGCTCGGGCCGCTTGTTGTCGCGAGATAGAGAATATCCTTCCAGATGGAAAGAAAGGTTCCTTCTTTTTTATTGGTAAGGTCGGACTGAAACGCGGAAAGCAGCTGTTCGACGCGTTCCGAGAAACTGTTTCGCGTGAAATTGCTGAAATTAATAAGATGAGGGGCCAGAATCCTGTTTATATCTTCAAGGAGAGACTGCCTGTTCGTCTGATAAAGTTCCTGAAACCCGGTATTATCATTCTGTAGTTTCTCCTTGACGATCGATTTCATCATGCGCGAAAAACAGCCGCAGGATTCACGGAGAATGAGTTCGGTCGGGAGAATGGTCAATTCGGCGACATCTTTTCCCCTGATCGCCGAAAGCGCCAGTTCGGCGGCGATTCTTCCCTGTTGATATATCGGCTGCCTGACCGTCGTCAGCAGGGGTGTGATGGATTTATTGATATCGATATCGTCGAAACCGACAACAGCGATATCCTCGGGCACCCTGTATCCGAGTTCCCGAATGGCGGCAACGGCTCCGATTGCCATCTCGTCATTTGCCGAGATGACGACATCGAAATCGACTTTCCGTTCACCGATAAGTGTGTGAATTGCCGCCTGACCCGTCAGCATTTCAAAATCGCCCACAATATAAAGATCCTGATCGTATTCAATGCCGGACAAGCGCAGCACGTCCTTGTAGACGTATAATCGTTGCGTGGCGTCTGCGTTATGTTCGGGGCCGCCGATAAAAGCGAGGCGCCTGTACCCGTGAACCTCGATAAGGTGATTCATAAGGTCCCTCATACCCAATTCATTATCCACGACAACGGATGGAACGTTCTCCATCTGTGTTGCGATACTTACCAGTGGAATGTAATCGAACCGTGCGAAAAAATCCCTCATTCCGTTATAGCCGACAAAATGTCCGATTGTCGAGGTAAGGATGACGAGTCCGTCGACACGGTCCTCGCTGATGAGGTCATAAAGTTTATTCCGCTGCTGTTCGTAGGTATAGGGAGAATTGATCGCCCCGCCGATAAAACAGATAAGATTCACGTCTTCTTCTCTCGCGTAATCCGCAACCCCGCTCCATAATTTCATCTGATAGGGGGTTCCCGGCCAGTCGAGAAGTAAACCAATTGTGGACCGTTTTTTCCGGCTTTTCGCTTTGCTCATTACTTTCCTTAATCGCCGCCGTTTTTGGAACAAAACCAGGGGATGTACCATTCAAGCCATGATCCCGCATCATTACCATTTAACATTCCGGTTTAATGTCCCGACGACCATTTTGTTCAGTCATTTATATGTTTTCAGACAGCCGGACTGGATATTTTTTCAATGACACTACCGCTGCTGTCTTTGCATGTTACTTATATAGTAATATGAAGACAATAAAAAAGCAAATCGGCCTATTCGGAATATCCCCTAAGGAAGTATTACTCATTTCCCATAAGGGAATATCTTAATAAACTTATAAGTTATTTTATTACTTTTTGTCTTGTTTTACAATATCAATAATATACCAAAACAATGCGGCGGTAAAGCAGCCGGATGCAGGCGTTGATGCATCTCTTGACTTTTTTAATATTTTGTTACCATGATATGAACACCACCTCGTCTGTGAAGGGTGTCGAACACGGGGATATATGTCGTTCATATACGGACAGCGAAAGACATACAGAGAGGTTTTTTATTCATAAAGGGTTAGATTAATGAAATACGAGCTTGAAACGATTCCCATATGGGAAGCATTCAAGGAAGAAAACGAATGTCCCCTCTGTCTTCTGAAACATAAACTTGAAAAGGATTTTGTACAATTTTTTCTCGGCGGCGCCGTCATGCAGCCGGATATCCGCGGAACCGTCAATGAATATGGGTTTTGTGAAAAGCATAATGATATGCTCCATGCCGGCGGAAATAAACTCGGTCTTGCACTCATGACACATACCCATCTCAAACAATTATTGCGGTCACTGGAAAGACAGGAAAAAAAAATCGGTTCATATGATAAATCATCACGGCGGTTTACCCTGAAAAAAGGAGTAACACTCAAGGAGCTTTCATCTTACACCAATTTCCTCGATCAAACGGCACATACATGTGTGCTTTGCAACAAACTGCTTCGCGCCCTCGAGAGGTATTCATTTACCACCGTTTATCTCTGGAAAAAGGATACGGATTTCAGGAAAGCGTTTCTCTCCTCAAAGGGATTCTGCCTTCTCCACGCCGCCGGCCTGATCCTCATGGCTGATGAAACATTGCGCGGGAACGATTCTCGGACATTTATCGAAGAACTGATTACCATCCAGAAAAAAAACCTCGCCCGGCTGGAAGAGGAAATTCACTGGTATACACAAAAATTCGATTACCGGCATGCAGACGAACCGTGGAAAACATCGAAGGACGCGCTTCCCCGAACCATCGGGAAACTTGTCGGGACCGTTATGAAATAAAAAGGAGGATGAACCCTTATGGGATTACCTATCCATGACATTTCACTCATTCCCGTTCCCGCTAAACTCAAGGTAAAGCCGGGAACCTTCCGTCTTACGCCGGAAACCGGGCTGTATATACACCCGCACACGGATGAAATTCGCAGGATCGGCCTGCTTCTTTCGAAACATCTCGAATCCTTGACGGGGTATACCATCGGTATCGACGGCAAAAAGCCCGATGATTCCGGACAACCGTCAATCTCGATTCTCCTGGAAAACTCACGAACACCGTCGAAAGAAAGTTACAACCTTCTGGTAGCGCCTCCTTCCATAATACTTCGTTCCTCATCACCGCAGGGCCTGTTCAGGGGCGTACAGACGCTTCGCCAGCTGTTTCCACCGGGAAACGTATCCGGTACATCGGGCGGGGAAAAAACGGATTGGTGTATCCCGTGTATCACTGTCTCCGATTATCCCGCTTTCAAATGGCGGGGCTTGCTTCTCGACTGCTGCCGGCACTTCATGACAAAAGATTTTATCAAACACCTGCTCGACGTTCTTGCATATTATAAACTGAACAAATTTCACTGGCATCTCACAGAAGACCAGGGGTGGAGAATCGAGATAAAAAAATACCCGCGTCTTACGGAAACAGGCGCCTTTCGTATCGAAAACGGGATAAAAACCGGGGGGTATTATACGCAGGACGACGTGAAGGAAATCGTCGCCTACGCTGCAGAAAGGTATATCGAAGTGATACCGGAAATCGAGATGCCCGGCCATTGTACCGCCGCACTGGCCGCATACCCCGCCTACTCCTGTACAGGCGGACCGTTCGAGGTCGCCGCCACCTGGGGTATTTTCGAGGATGTATTTTGTGCAGGCAATGACGAAACCTTCACCTTTCTCACCGACATCCTTTCAGAGGTCGCAGACCTTTTCCCTTCTCCCTATATCCATATCGGTGCGGACGAGGTTCCCAAACGAAGATGGAAGGATTGCGGCAAATGCCGGCAATTAATGAAGGAAAAGGGATTTGTACGGGAAGAACAACTTCAAAGCTACTTTATTGCACGAATCGTCCGGTTTCTTTCATCACTGGACAAAAAGGTCATCGGGTGGGATGAAGTCCTCGAGGGTGATCCAGTCGACGGGATCACCGTACAATACTGGCGGTCATGGAAAGAAGAGGAAACGCTTCAACAGGCAGTGGACCTTAACAGAAACATTATCGTTTCACCGACCGGCAACTGTTATCTGGATTATCCCCTCGACAAGATCGATCTTGATACCGTTTACTCACTCAACCCCCTGCCCTGCGGGTTTATGCGTAAAAAGAAACATCTTGTTCTCGGCGGTGAGTGCAATATGTGGACGGAATATGCGCCGCAGGAGAGCATTGAACAGAAACTGTTCCCCCGGCTCTTAGCCCTCGCCGAAGTTCTCTGGTCCGCGCCCAAACGGCGCGAGACGGACAGGTTTTATAAACGCGTACGGACACATTACCCCCGTCTTCGGGAAATGGGAATCGATTACGGAAAAGCTTTCGAGAATGAAAAACAAGGATAGGAGGCGATCGTCCTTGACCGGGTTTTTACGTAAGCATTGGTAAATGCTTCGTTCTCATTCGGCGCCAAATGTATTTGGGAATATGTACGACAATTGTCGGTTTTAATACAATTAACGCCGTATAAGTATTGTATGAGAGAAGTGGACTTACTCCGAATCTCCACTGTTTTTTTTCGTCGGTTCGAGTTTCGGGGCTTTTATTGATGTATCCTCCGCCCTCTCGCCGAAGATATTATAAACAAAAATGAGAATCTGGTTCCTCATTTGATTACTCAACGGCAGTGCCTGTATGTGGATAATCGATCTGTTTTTTTTATCGTCGAAATTTATCCCCTTGACGATGCCGTTCATCACAATCGGCACATCAAAAAGATTGAACTGAATTTTAACGGGAAGCCCCGCTTTCGCCCGCCCGCCGATCAAAACGGCCGCACCGTCTTCGGAAAGATCGATAAGCTTGCATCTGAGGCCCGCATCGACCTCGATTTCTTCATTCGCCATCTCCATGTTTTTCAGCGGGAAAAGCATGGCGGACCGGCTTACATCGACCCTTATCGATTTCCGCTTTTGCGAACGGACAAGGTTGCTTGAATGTGCGACATGAAGAATAGGGTATTTTTTATAGTAAAAATCATCGATTACCTTGGTGTTAAAAAAATAACCCGCATCGCCGTTACGGTAAAAGTAGATGCCGATCTGCTGCCCTTTCCAGGAAAAACCCGCGGGGAGTTTCGGTCCCTGGGGGTATGAAAAAGCCATGTAACGTCTCAGATTTTCAAGTAACTGTGAATAAAACGGGTCCATTCCGGGAATCGATATCTTGATTTTCTGTTTATCCGGTATATCGCGCGTTGATTTCAGCCCCAGTTTATATTTGGGAAGCTGGAATTCCACTCGTTTTCTGAATTCAAAAAGTTTGGAAATAAAATTACACGACTTCTCCGTCTCTTCTATTCCGCGTGCACGATAATTCGAAAGAACACCGCGGATTGAAAAATCGAGTTGCCTGATCGACCAGAAAAGCGATGTCGGATCTTTAAGTTTATTCTCTATCGCCACTTTACGAAGCAGATTAATTTCCGAAAAACTGAATCCCGATTCTTTCCCCTTTAAAAAGAATTTTATCCATGGAAAACTCCAGATATTGAACCTTCTGAGTATTATAATAACGGTAATGAGTAAAGCAGCAACGAGAAGAACTATCCACATATAATTATATTATCGTACCCTCGCTTTCCTAATTGTAGGCATTATATAGATAATTTTTATTATTGTCACTAGCACTAACGTATCAATTTATCCATCGGGATGCCTTAAATGGCGGCCTTTCGGCATATAACCGGCATATGCTGATACTATTGAGAAAAGGGAAAAAAAAGGCTATTATTTGTACATACCGGAAAAGAAAGACCGATGGATAAGGCAGACAACGAGTTCAATACATACCTGAAGACTCTCATGCAGTCCCCGACACTGAAGGATTTGAAACAAAAATACAGGGAACTCATTAAACTGTATCATCCGGACAAACACCCGGAACGCATTGAATGGTCGACAAAAATAATGCAAAAACTCAATCAGGCATATGAAAATCATCTCACGCATCTTTACGGCGTCTTCGAAGGCAAAAAAAAAGAAGCCGATTTCGACCACGGACATCGCATACACCCCCAAACAATCGGACAGGCGATTGCAAGGGGGGATGATGCGCTTCGTGACGCCGTTATCATCGGCTGGCTGAAGCGGACACCAAAGGACTCGTTTGCAGGGATCATTCGTACAAGGGTCGCAATGGCGCATCGCTTTTTAAAGGCATGGGGGGACACGAATACAATGAGCAGGAAGTCTCTCTTCTACAGTGACCTTTTTTCCGCTTTTCTTGCGGCAACGGAACATAAAAATCCTCGACCGCTTCCCGCCGTCATGAATCCGACCAAACTCTTTCATTACATCTCGGAGGCAAATAAATATCTTGATTCCGGGATCAGAAATTTTTATCGCTTCGCGGAAAACAGAAGCGTTTCGATTCTCTCGAATATACCATTATCGTTTTTCGATGACGCAATTCGGCTTTACACCAGGATAAAAAGCGAGATCGACGATGTTCTCACCGTTTCAATAATTTCAGAAAAAATCAAGCTCGCGGGATTGTTTGAAATTCGAATCAAGGACCCGGAATTGACGTATCTATGGCCGGACAAATCATAGAGTTTTTTATAATGTTTATCAGTTTTTTTCTTCCCAATCTGATCGTTCCGCCGCTTGATTCGGCCTCCGGATTCCTTAATTCCTTTGTCCCCCTGACGTTATACATCATTCTTTCAGCCGGACAAACGGCATTCATGATTTTCATTATCAAGAGAAAGGGAGACCGGGCGTTTGACGATTTCGGCCTGAAACGGTTCCGGTTGTCCGATACACTGTATGCCATTCTGTTCGCTGCCGGACTATTCGTCATCTATTATCTCCTTCTGTTACTGACTGATTTTCTGCCGGAACATCTCGTACAAATGATACAGGAAGGACACCGGTGGCGGCTCGAAAACCCGGCAATGATTCCGCTTTTGGTCATATTCTGTCTGATCACCGGCTACCGGGAGGAACTGCTTTTCCGTTCATACCTTTTGACCAGATGCCGGCAAGCGGGCTTTCCGCTTCCGCTTGCACTCGCGACAGGTACGCTTTTATTCGGTCTTCTTCATATGTATGAGGGATTCTTCGGGGCCGCCTTCGCTTTTACATCGGGCTTTTTTCTCTCATATATATTTGTAAAAAAAAGAAACATTCATACGATCAGCATGGCACACGCACTCTTCAATATGACGGCACTGCTTTTAAGTCTATTCGAACCCTGAAATATTCCCATTTTATCGAAACACACAATACAATCCGATAACGGGTAGCATGACCTGCGGGATTTATTATGTATTTGTCATAACCTGTTCTTTTTGATATGTTATACCATAAAGGTTCGGCCGAAAATCAGAAACCCGTCATTCATGCCGTTTACAACCGGAAGGAGTAGAGAAAGGAGCAAACAGGATGCCTGAAACAAATATCTGTATGAGAAAGGCATTATCCGTCATACTCATCACCACATCTATGACGGCTGCGATATTCATTCCTTTTTCCTGTAACGATACCGGGAAAAAAGGAATTAACGCCGACAGCACACGCGCCTCAGCCCCGCTTTCAGAATCGGACACCACCTTCTATACCGCTTTGAAAGAAAAACTGAAAAAGGCGTATATTATGACACTCAAAAACCCGGAAAATGCCCTCGACTATGATTTTACCCTGAACGATCTTTCCGGTTCGCCGGTAAGCCTGAGTGACTTCAAAGGGACGGTGGTATTCCTCAATTTCTGGGCAATCTGGTGCGGTCCCTGCAGAAGCGAGATTCCGTCGATGCAGAAACTATACGAAGAAATGCTCGATGAGGGGTTCGTCTTTCTGGCCGTCAATATCGGAGAATCAAAAGAAGACGTATCGGCATTCGCGGAGAAAGCGGGGATCACCTTTCCCGTGCTCCTGGATACGACAAGGGAGGTCGCGAAGACGTACGGCGCGAGCGGTATACCGATGACATGGATAATCGACACGAACGGTTTCATAGTCGGCGCCGCCCAGGGGGCCCGTTCATGGAATACTTCGGCCGTCAAGGAAGCGATTCAGTACATGTTGAACCGGGAAGGATGAGGAATGATATACCCGATAAAAGGCGATATGTTCCGGACCGTTTTCATTCCGTCCGCAGGAAAAAGAACACCATGATTCAGAATATCGCGATATCGGTCTTTGCCGGTCTTGCATCCTTTCTTACCCCCTGTATCTTCCCGCTTATCCCCGCCTATCTCGCCTACATTACGGGGGTTTCCTATCAGGACCTTCGTGAAGAAAAATTCTCCCGTTTCGTTATTGTCGTTAAAACGCTTCTTTTTATCTCGGGGTTCTCCCTTGTTTTCATCCTTCTCGGTATGCTGGCATCCGGTATAGGAAATCTCACGCATGACATGACCGGTGTAATCAACGGGATCGCGGGCGCGGTCGTTATACTCTTCGGGCTTCATTTCCTGTTTGACTTTATCGCCATACTCAACAAGGGAAGAAATATACGTTTCCGGAAAATCCCGGCAGGCTACCCGGGGGCATTTCTCATCGGGGTTGCATTCGGGGCCGGCTGGACGCCCTGCATCGGACCTTTTTTGGGTATGCTTTTTGTGCTTGCTTCGACCGGGAAAACGGCAATCGAAGGGATCGTCTACTTTACCTGTTACTCGGCCGGATTGGGTATCCCGTTTATCCTGGCGGGAATCTTTTTTTCATTCTTTGTGCGTTTCATGAAAAGGATACTTCCGTTCGTACAGGTAATCAAGAAAGCAAGCGGGGTTTTCCTGATCTGTGTCGGCATTTTGATACTGCTGGGCAGTACGGAATATTTTAACGAAGTACTCATGCGATTTACTTTTTTTCTCGAGAACACCCGGCAGACCGATCCGGACGGTACGAGACTCATATCCGGCCTCATTGTTTTAATCCCCGCGCTGTTGATCGCCGGTTTTTACATAGCGAAGCTCATAAAAGAACGAAAGATAATACTCCTGCCGTTTCGTCTCTTTTTTTTCTTCATTTTTTTATTGCTTGCGATACTTGTCGCGATAGATATCATCGATATGACGTCATTTTTTGTCCACTGGTTGAATTACCGCGGTTATGAAGGCTTTCTTTCGCTGCCCCGTTCGTAGCATACGGATTTTATTTCTACCCTGAAGCAATATACCGGTTATGTACGGCCTTTTCACAGGAAGAAAAAGAGGAAATGGGCCAACAGGGACTTGAACCCCGGACCCGCTGATTATGAGTCAGCCGCTCTAACCAACTGAGCTATTGGCCCACTTACTATATTATACATGACAATTTTCTTCTTTTCTGTCAAGGGGGTATCTCTTCTATTTTGCTTCATTTCGGGGACAGGCAAAAAAAAGCACCTCCCGCCAAATCACCCAATTTATGGTTGAATTTTCACTATAATTTATTTATTATTATAGTATGTGTCACCGGGTGTTGAAATACCCTTGAAAGTTGTTTTTATTCATATCATAATGGATAAAGACACTCCGGAATGATAAGAAAATGTCTTTCGTGTACATGATACCGGATTATTTGTGTGAGGAAAAATATGGAATCAATAGACGAAAAAATAGGTGAAGGTCTTGTACGTATCGGTGCCATGAATAAAGAACAGGTTGATAATGTTCTTCAGCGTCAAAAAAAAGGCGATACACGGTTGTTCGGAGAAATAGCTGTCGAACTGGGTTTTGTCGATGTGGATGCCATCATCAATTATCTGCAATCAAAGAATAAGGAAGCGTAAGCATGCTCGTTCCGGCTGAAGTTTGGACATTGGCAAAAACCGATCAGGGAAACGCCGTTCTGATAAAACCAAAGGGGGCGGACATTGCCGTACCCATTTTTATCGGGCAGGCGGAAGCCCAATCCATACTCATCGGTCTCGGCGATGTTGAAATACAACGGCCGCTTACCCACGATCTCCTTATCTCGACGCTGAAAAATTTGAATGTATCGATAAAAAGGGTCGAAATTACGGATTTAAGCGAAGGTATCTTTTACGGCCGCCTCGTCGTCACGAGGTCCGGAAAAGAAATCAGTATCGATGCACGTCCTTCCGATTGTATCGCGGTCGCAGTCAGAGTGAAATGCAATATCTTTATCGATGAATCTGTTGTCGATGAAGCCGGGATATCAATCACGATCGTCAACGAACATTCAAACCAGCCCCTTGAATTCAGTCCGAAGGAATCTGAAATCGACAATCTGAAAAAAAAGCTCGATAGTGCCGTTGAGGAAGAAAATTATGAGGAAGCGGCACGGATACGCGATAAAATAAAAGAACTCGAAGGCAAGTCCTGAGGCGGCACCGAAAGTTTCCGGCGGCAATTTATTTTTTCTCACCGCTTTTTCTTTATCTTCATTAATACACGACAATTGTCGTACCGGATTTACTCAATATGAAACATCATTTCAGCGTAAGTTGGCACGGGCCATATATCGGCGGGTATGAGTGTCTCGAGACCATCGATATCCTTTCGCAATTCACCGATCGACGTCAACACCCGCTCCGAATAAGCGGCGGCCTTTCCCGCCACGGCCGGTTTGCACGCAGCGTTTTTCGCCTCGGCGGCAAGCGTCTTTCCCGTTTTATATGCGGACTCGAGTCTTGAGGATACTTGTTTCAAAATCTCTTTCTGAACGCCGCCCCCCTCTGCCGCATCCTCAACAGCGCTGACGGAACGTGCCAATTCGGTTATATAACGAACGGCGGCGGGAATATATTGCCGCCGGAGCATATCGAGGCTTATCCTTGCCTCGATATTGATCTGTTTCGCGTACAGGTCGAGATGGACTTCATACCGCGATACGCTTTCTTCCCGTGTCAGTACGCCGAATTTCTCAAAAAGATCGAGCGCCTCTTCCGAGGCAAACGCTTTTAATGCTTCCACACTCGATGTCACGTTTTCAAGACCCCGCTCTCCGGCTTCCTTTTCCCATTCTTTCGAATAATTGTTACCATTGTATATGATTCTGTTATGGTTCGAGATTATCTCCCTGATAAGCAGGGTTGCTTCTTTATTCCTGTCCTTTGCCTTTTTCAGCCGGCCGATCATGAGGTCGAGTGTCTCCGCCACAATGGTATTAATGACCATATTGGGTTCTGAAATCGATGCCGATGACGGTACCATCCTGAACTCGAACTTGTTTCCGGTAAAGGCAAATGGGGAGGTCCGGTTTCTGTCCGTGTTGTCTTTTGGCAGTGGCGGAAGCGTATCCACACCGATAGTAATGAGATCCGCCTCTTTACGTACGGCTTTTTCTCCCTTTCCCAGTTTGAGAAGTATATCGGTGAGTTCATCTCCAAGAAAAATGGAAATGATGGCCGGTGGCGCTTCATGGGCCCCAAGCCTGTGTTCGTTTCCCGGATTCGCGGTCGACGCCCGGAGAAGCCCCTGATATTTGTCTACGGAACGAATGAGCGCGGAGAGAAACAGCAAAAACTGCTCGTTTTCATGCGGTGTATTTCCCGGATCAAGAAGATTGATGCCATCATCGGTCGATAATCCCCAGTTGATATGTTTCCCCGACCCATTGACTCCGCGGAACGGTTTTTCGTGAAGAAGGCAAACGAGCTCATGCCGTAATGCGACCTTTTGCATAGTCTCCATAATCAGTTGATTCTGATCCGCCGCAATATTGATACTCGTATAGATTGGGGCCAGTTCAAACTGCGACGGGGCGACCTCATTATGTTTTGTCTTCGAGGCGATGCCCATTTTCCAGAGTTCGATATCGAGGTCCCGCATAAAATCCGAGACCCTGTCTTTGATCGCACCCGAATACTGGTCGTCCAGTTCCTGCCCTTTCGGGGGTTGCGCACCGAACAGCGTTCTGCCGGCGAGCATGAGATCGAGCCGCCTGAGAAAATATTTCTTGTCCACGAGAAAATATTCCTGTTCAACACCGGCCTCTGAAATCACCCTGGCGGAGGTGGTGTTTCCCAGGATTCGAATGAGCTCCAAAGCCCGCGTTTCCACGGCTTTCATTGAGCGGAGCAACGGAGTTTTCGTGTCAAGGGCTTCACCCCGAAATGAACAAAAAGCGGTCGGAATACAGAGTGTCACGTTTCCGAGGGCATCCTGCTTGAGAAAAGCGGGAGATGTACAATCCCACGCGGTATATCCGCGCGCCTCGAAGGTCGCGCGAAGTCCCCCGCTTGGAAATGACGAGGCGTCCGGTTCCCCCTGGATGAGTTGTTTTCCGGAAAACTCCATGATAACGCCTCCGTCCCTTGTCGGAGAGATAAAGGAATCATGTTTTTCCGCCGTTTTTCCCGTAAGCGGCTGAAACCAGTGGGTGTAGTGGGTCGCGCCTTTTTCGATCGCCCAATCCTTCATCGCGTTCGCCACCACATCCGAGGCGGCGGCTGAGAGAGGAACACCGCGTTGTATGGTGTTCATCAGTGCGTTAAATGTCTCTTTGGGCATTCTTTCTCTCATAGTCTTGTAATTGAACACATTCGATCCAAAGAGTTCTGTTATCTCGAAACGTTTTGAGTCCATCCGGTACCCCTTTAAAACTGGCTGGTGGCTGTCATCCGGTAAAAGGCACTGGCGGGATATGGAAATCTCATATCAGTCCTCCCTGCGCCCGGAAAGCGTCATACACGCCGGATGCCTGCATACAGTACCGATGCTCCATCATGTGTCAACTTTTCACCGACATAATGGGAATCGGCTTTTTTATTTCCTTCCCGTTTTTCTTCTTTACGATTTCATCGGGCGCTTCGTTCGACTTGAAAACCAAAGCCGCGATCAAATACAACGCCCCGGCAAGACCGAGTACCCAGACAAAACCTGTTGAAATCGATATAAGTCTGGCAAGTACCGAGCCGGAAACCGACAGGGCTCCGTTCATCCCCCATGCCCATGGAAGAAGCCGTTCACGATTCGCGGAGAGGGCTGAAAGTCCGGACGGAAAGGGTATTCCCATGAAAAAAGAGGCGGGGGCGATAAAAACAATCGAGAGGAGTGCCTTGACGATGAAGGGAAGTCCAAGGAAAAGCCGCAGGCACGGTGAAAGCCCGAAGATATAAAAGATGATACTCGCAATAATCCCCCCGGCGGCCAGGCGTACTCCGAATGCCCTGTTTTCAGAAAATCGTTGACTGAAGAGACTGCCGAGTCCGGAGAGGATAAGCATACTCGTGAGAACGATAGATACGGAAAAAATGGGATCGCCGAGAAAAAAAACCAGCTTCTGGATAAGAAAAATTTCAATAAGCATATATGCCAGCCCGAGGCAGGAGAAATAAATAATAACGCCGATGGTTCCCTTTCTCCCCCGGAAGAATTCACGCCATCGACCGGTAATCGGCAGTACGATGATGAGAAAACCAAAGAAAATTGCCTGAATAAGCGTGCCGAGGAGAAGAAGATATCCCCATTCCTCCGAAACCTCGCCCAGTTCATCGAAGAACATCGTCATTGTGTGCGGTTTCAGATAGGCGGTATAATATGGTCTGTCGTCCGTTGCCGGTCTTATATCGAACACATATTTCTCGTACAGTTCCTCATCCCTGTTATCGATAAGCCACTGCATGACGAAATGATAAAGATCATCGGGATCAAGATCGGTATATTCGTCCATCGAAGGCATCGAGGCCCCCCCGGCTTTCCGTTTTCCGCGGGCCGTCTCCGGTTGTGCCGATTCGATTTTTTGATACTGTCTCGTATAGTCGGACAATATTCGTTCAAAATCCTTGTTCCTCACTTCCATGCCCGGATAATAACTCTCGAGAAAACTCATTTTCCTGCAAAACTGCCGCAATGCCGAAATTTCTCCGGAGGTAAACGAGGATTTTTTTACCAGCACCGTCGCGGTTGAGAGAAGGACATTGAAAATAAAAATCCTGTTTTCAGGATCATCGACACCCTGCCGCCTAAGGGATTCGAACACGGTGGCAATGAGTTTCGGAACATTCCGCGGCGGCGTCAACCGGTTCCAGACCGTTACCGAAAGAATACCATTGTCGTCGAGGCAACTCATATAATCCTCGAAGGCCTCAACGGTATAGGTATAGTTCTCATCCACCGAATATCCTCCCGTCTGGGAAAGACCCACCGAATCGATGAGACTGATTTCCACAATGTCGTATTTGTCCGATGTCGTCGCGCAGTACGCCCTCGGTTCGCCGGAAACCACATGGACGGAAGGATCGTCGAGCAGGTGCTCGTTGAAATCCGTAATCACCTCCACATTCTTGATCAGATCCACGATCGCGTGATCATTTTCGACAACACTGATCTTCTCCGCGTTGTAATGGATGGCGGTAAAGACGCTCGCCCCCCCGCCAAGCCTGACCAGAAGAACGCTCGGATTTTTCTCAAGCTCGTACGGGGCGGCCATGGGCAGAAACTCGAGATATTTTTCCTCTTCATGTTTCAGTTTTCTCGGAATAATGATGGGCCCGCCCCCATCGATATACAACCCCTTGAAAGCGTTCCGGGGCATTTCTCTGAGATAGAGAACGACGTTATCACTGAGTCCCGGCGCCGAATGAAAGAAAGAACTCGTATACACATGCATCTCACCGGTCGGGCTGTATGAATGGTGATTCAGTTCCGTATCCGGGAATTTTCTGGCATAACTGACCGGTTTGTATTCCGATACGCGTATCTTTCCAAAGGTAATGATCAGAAGAAACGAAGCGATGAAAACTAAAATTGTCAGGAAAAGATGTGAAAAGCGTATATGGAAACGTTTATTTTCCGTGTCAAAACGAAGATAACAGAGAACGACTGATACCAGGGAAATCAGAAGAAGCGGAATGACAAGCATATCGGGCGGGAAAAGATACATACACCCCAGGATTATAATCCCGCCGATTCCCGATCCCGCCATGTTCCAGAAATAGAGTTTGTGAATCTTGCTGCTGAGGGCGATAAAGGCAACCCCGATAAACATCGCACCAAAAAAGAAGGGGACCGCATATATGACATAATAAAGAGCGATAAACCATAATTGCCCCAGATCCGAAACGAGCATCACCGGATTAAACGGCACCCATTGTGCGAAGACATGCGCGGCGGCCATCGACGGCATGATAAGCAGGGCGGTTGTCGACAGCCATTTGTTGGGTCTTTTTTTGATCGCCTTCTGGAGAAACGTGATGAGTGTTCCGGCAAGACCGAAACCGAGCAGCGCGATACTGATAACCATCGAACCGAAATTAGACCAGCTCCCGACGGAAAATGTCCGCATAACAGCTATCTCGAACGCGATGAGTACGATCGACAAAAAAAAGACGGCGAGTAATTTAAGATTGGATTGTTTCATCAAAGTTCTCTTTCTCTCTCAACAGATATTGTATATATTATCGTCAAACGCTTATCAATGCGACGCTACCGGGCTTTTACTTCTTTTTTGAAGTACGTCTTATATTTCTTCTTTTTTCTCTTTCGCTGATATAATCATCACTCATCGGAATTTCTATCCTTGCCGTGGTCAGATTTTCCTTGATACTCATGCGGAAAAGATTCGGATCGATTTTTTCCCCTTTCAGAAGAATAATGATGAGGGCTATTCCCATCCCCTCACCTTCGGTATCATCGGCATTTTCAATATAGTATTGCATCAGATCGTCGTATTTCATCGTTGATGCGAGTTTTTGCCGCAGTCTGGTTTCTTCCTGCTTTGTTATCGCCGTGTTATTGGTGACTTCTATTTTAAGAACATCCTCATTATAAATAAAGCTGATTCTTACATAAAGCCCGATAAGTTTCGCTTTTTTACCGTATTGAAGGGTTAGTTCTTCTTTCATCACTTCCTTGTATAGCTGCATCCCCTTCTCGTAATCCGACTGGATCTCGAGGTCCAGTCCCTTCTCTTCAAAAAATATCCGTTTCAGATTCGCCTTTGTTCCATTGATCGCCAATTCCTTCGTACAGGTATAAACCAGGCTCTTTAAATCCATACGATCGTACTTTTCAAGTATCCGGGTGATGATTTTATCGAGTGTATTCTCGACATCCGAAGACATTGCATACGATATCACACGGATCACTTTTCCGTCGTCAACGGCAATCTGGAGGTTCTTTTCGACATCAAAATAATCGATATACTCAGATTTTATATCCAATCCAATCCCTCTTCATTCGGAGACTTCCCTTACGGCCGTCGAACGGAAATCCGGCACTTCGAGATTGACACTGTTTCTCCCGTCTGTTCTTGAGCGTAGTATTGAGGGAAAAATGCAAAATGTCAAGGGTTTAAATCGGGGAAGCGATACCGCTCAATCAATAAAGGCTGTTGTTGATGTAGCTTATATTACTCTTTTTTCATATCACACAGTCCGTGCAATGGGCATGCTCCGCAGCGCGGTTTCTTCATACAATGGTGTTTTGCGTGACGGACAATGAGGGCGTGATATTCGTTGTAAACATCGACATTCATTTCAACCTGGCTATGGAATAATTCCTGAATATCCGTGTAGGCCGCGGCTTCCGAAATCAGACCGAGCCGGAGGAGTATACGTTTCGTATAGGCGTCGACGACGAACCACGGCCGCCTGTACGCATAGAGAAGAATCGTATCGGCCGTTTCATATCCGATCCCCCAGAGACCGAGCAGTTCCTCCCTTTTTGGCACTACGCAATCCTGCCGCCGTTTTAATTCCAGCATATATTCGGCGGTTCTTTTTAGTTTTATCGCTTTCTGGTTATAATAACCGCTCGATCTTATCATTTCCGCCAACACCGGGACCGGGCAATCGGCGATCGCCCGGAGCGTCAAACAGTTGAGTGCGATTAAATTGTCTATGGCGTATTCGGCGTTCTTCCAACTCGTATTCTGGGTAAGGATCGAACCGATAATGATCTCCCCCGCCTCCACGTCATTCGCCGGATAACGGTATATGCCCCTGTGATATCCGCGTTCGTCGCTTCCGTCTTTTCCGGCCGTACTTTTCAGGGGCCACCACCCCTGCGGGCCGTACGCTGCGTACAATATCCTGTATATGTCGGTAAGTTTGTTTTTTTCCACGGTTATCGTCCGGTTCTGCGTCGACCGTTTTTTTAGCGGTAATATACGCGAGGCGAAAACGGGAATCGCTATCCCGCTTCATCACCGGCTGCATCCGTATACCGCCTGAAAGTAACGGCGGCATACTCACTATATAAAGCCGCCCGGAAAACCGGTGATAGTTTCACCGTCTTCCGGGCGGCTCGATGTCTTTTTTAACAGTCCACGATGCGGGCCTACCTGTTTTTCACTACGGCCTGGGCCGCGGCAAGCCGTGCGATCGGAACCCTGAACGGCGAACAGGAGACGTAATTCATGCCCACCCTGTAGCAGAACTCGACCGAAGCCGGTTCCCCGCCGTGCTCTCCGCAGATTCCGACTTTAAGACCGGGCTTGGCGCTTCTGCCGCGTTTAACACCCAGTTCGACGAGCTGTCCCACGCCTTCCTGATCGAGTACCTGAAAGGGATCCTTTTCCAAAATCTGTTTGGAAACATATTCCGGGAGAAAAACCCCGGCATCGTCGCGGGAATACCCGAAGGTCATCTGTGTAAGATCGTTCGTTCCGAACGAAAAGAAATCCGCCACGCCGGCTATTTTGTCCGCCGTCAGCGCCGCCCTCGGTATCTCGATCATCGTTCCTATAGTATAGGCGATCTTTTTCTTTTTCTTCGTGAAAATTTCCTGAATCACCTTCTCCGCGTTCTCCTTCAGAATTTCCAGTTCATTTACCGTACCGACTAACGGTATCATGATCTCCGGAATCACCTTGATGTTCTTCGCGTCCGCTTCGCACGCGGCGTTCATAATCGCTTCAACCTGCATATCGTAGACTTCCGGATAGGTGATGCCGAGCCGGCATCCACGATGTCCGAGCATGGGATTCAACTCATGCAAAGACTCTATCTTGGCAAGGAGTTTTTTGAGGGGAACGCCCGTTTTTTCCGCGAGTACTTTCGCTTCCGCTTTTGTTTTGGGAACAAATTCGTGCAGCGGCGGATCCAGCAGGCGGATGGTGACCGGCAGGCCGTTCATTGCCTTGAAAATACCGGCAAAATCCTTTTTCTGCAGCACGGCGAGTTTCTTCAAAACGCGTTTTCGCGCATCGATATCTTCCGCTACGATCATTTCCTGAAAGAGCTCGAGTTTGCCTTTTCCGAAAAACATATGTTCGGTCCTGCAGAGACCGATGCCTTCCGCACCGAAATCCCTTGCGATTTTTGCATCTTCCGGCTGATCGGCATTTGTCCTGACCTTGAATCCCTTATCCTTGATTCCGCTTCTGACCGCACTGTTTTTTATTTCGTCCGTCCAGCTGAGAAATTTCTTGAAATTTCCGGTCAATCCGGGTTTGATGAGATTCGCCCTTCCCTCAAAAACCTCTCCGGTCGAACCGTCGATGGTAAGCCAGTCGCCCTCCTTGTATTTCCTGCCTTTGATGTTTGTCGTTTTTCCGGAAATTTCGACATCCTTGCATCCGGCGATACACGGTTTTCCCATTCCCCGCGCAACGACGGCGGCGTGGGAGGTCATCCCGCCCGTGGATGTGAGGATACCCTTTGCGCTGTGCATACCACCGATATCTTCGGGAGAGGTTTCACGCCTTACCAGGAGAACGTCTTTTCCGGTTTCCGCCCATTTCACCGCATCGTCCGATTCAAAAACAATCTGCCCGGTCGCCGCACCCGGTGAGGCGTTCAGCCCTTTGGCCAGCACGGTCATGGATTTTCTTGCCTTCGGTTCCACCATCGGGTGAAGAAGCTGGTCGAGTTGTTCCGGCTGTATGCGCATAACGGCTTCTTCTTTTGTTATGAGTTTTTCATCGACCATATCGACAACGATATTGATCGCGGCAATACCGGTTCTTTTCCCGTTCCTGGTCTGGAGGATATAAAGTTTGTTCTGCTGAACCGTAAACTCCATATCCTGCATTTCCCTGTAATGTTTTTCCAGTTTCTCTCTCAATTTTACCAGGCTGTCGTAAATTTTCGGATTTATTTTTTTGAGTTCCTTGATGGGAAGCGGGTCCCTGATTCCGGCAACGACATCTTCACCCTGCGCGTTGGTGAGGTATTCGCCGTAAAAAACATTCTGTCCTGTCGACGGATCGCGTGTAAAACAAACACCGGTTCCCGAATCATCCCCATAATTACCGAACACCATGGTTTGAACATTCACTGCGGTACCGAGCAGCCCCTTAATATCATTGATCGCCCTGTATTTAATGGCGCGTTCGTTATTCCACGAACCGAATACCGCATTGATCGCCCCCCACAACTGATCGAGGGGTTTTTCGGGAAAACTCTTTTTCGTATATTTCTTGTAAATTTCTTTATATTGTTTCACGACGTTTTTCAAATCATTCGTATTCAGGTCCGTATCGTTTTTGACTTTCTTCTTTTTCTTGATGGTATCGAGAATCTGTTCGAAAGCATGATGCGGCACCTGCATGACAACATCGCCGTACATCTGGATTAGCCGTCGATACGCATCCCAGGCAAAACGTTCGTTTCCCGTTTTCCGTGCAAGACCGGCGACCGCTTTCTCGTTTAATCCGAGGTTGAGTACCGTATCCATCATGCCGGGCATTGAAATTGCGGCCCCGGAACGGACGGATACAAGAAGAGGATCATCCGGATCACCGAGTTTCTTGCCGGTCAGACTTTCAAGCCGTTTGAGGTTTTCTTCTACCTCCTTATCGAGTCCCGCCGGATATTTTCTTTTATTTTTGTAGAACAGATCGCATACTTCCGTGCTGATCGTGAATCCCGGCGGAACGGGTATTCCGAGATTTGT
Source organism: Spirochaetales bacterium (assembly GCA_016930085.1). Lineage (NCBI taxonomy): Bacteria > Pseudomonadati > Spirochaetota > Spirochaetia > Spirochaetales > Spirochaetales bacterium. Next base: position 21,834 of record JAFGHO010000064.1, on the reverse strand, counting down.
CATTTCGGCAAGATTCGCGCCCTTGCCGCCGAGTATCTCCTTCATTTTTGCATTCCCCTCCGCTTTTCCTCTGCCGAAAAAGAATACATATTGTTTTGATTTTGCCATGTATCACTACCTCCAATTAAAAAAATTTTTTTTGTTACCGAGTGCTGTCATACCCCAGCTTCTCATTTGCGGATATATACTGTTTTCATGCAAGTCCGGCTTTTACCGGAATACCTGAACGTTACCATTCGTCGTATGCTTGTATATAAAACTTTTGTCCGCTTATGTCAATCAATAAACGACAATAACATAAAGGAATATATGAAAAGGGTGAAAACCTATCATCATTGCCGGACATCGTAATGTCCGAATAGTCGGACGATTCGATGTCGGCGGCTTCATCCGTCCCCTCACCGGATTTGTCGTATCGTTATTCGGTGAGATAAATCTTCAGGTAATCGCTCCGGGACGGATGTTTCAATCGCTTCAATGCCTTTTTTTCAATCTGCCGTATTCGTTCCTTGGAAAGCTTGAATATCTCCCCGATCTGCTTGAGGGACATCGGTTTTTTTCCGTTAAGGCCGAACCGGCACTCGATCACCCTCGCCTCTTTTGCCGAAAGGGTGCTCAAAACATGATTAATTTCCTCTTGAAGCGATTTCTCTATCAGAAGCGTATCGGGGGCCTGATAATGCTCGCTTTCGATATACTCGCGAAGAAGAAGCGAATCCTTTTCAACATACACAGGGGTTTCGAGAGAGATAAGTTCACGCGAAATGTTGATCAGTTTCGCCACATGTTCCTCGTTCATATCCAGAAACCGCGCGATATCTTTCACCTCGGGTTCCTTACCGGTCATTTTACAGAGTTCCTTTCGTGCCTTTTCAATTTGCACGAGTTCATTCGCCTTGTTGAGTGGAAGCTTAATCATCCTCGATTTTTCACAGATCGCCTTCAAAATACTCTGCCTGATCCACCAGACCGCGTATGAAATGAAGTGGTATCCCCTGTCCGCGTCATAGCGTTTGATGGCGTTCATAAGACCGATATTTCCCTCACTGATAAGATCCATAAGGGGAAGTCCCTGATTCTGGTATCGTTTGGCGACATTGACGACAAAGCGAAGATTGGCAAGGATGAGTTTTTTTCTTGCCTCGACATCCCCTTCCGCGGCTTTTCTTGCATAATAATCTTCTTCTTCATGCGAAAGAAGGGGAACGGTATTGATTTCCTTCAAATATATAGAGATTACATTTTCCTCTTCTTTGTCTCTCTTCTTCTTCATACCCTTGTCTTAACTCTCACACGAAAGTCGCCCACCTCTGCCGCAAACGTCATTATGAACGATACTGCCCCTCGCTTACATTATAGTGAAAACCCCGACAATTTACAAATTCGGTTTCTATAAGATAATAAAAACATAGTCATTTTGCAAGTTTTTTTTATTTCCGCCCGAAAATAAGTCTTCCCGTTATGTGGAACCGGAAAAGCGGCCGCACCGGGAAAGGACGGAATCAATTCACTTTCTTATAGAAGCGTAGAAGTCCGCGACACCTTCAAGGACCCGAACCCCCGAATCGATGATTGCGGGTGTATGAGGGAGTGATTTCAGAAATATAGGTCCATAGCTTTTCTTTACGAGGCGGGAATCCAGGACAATGACGACACCCCTGTCGCTTCTTCGCCTCATGAGCCGTCCGAAACCCTGCCGGAATTTTATCACCGCTTCCGGGAGGGAATATTCGAAAAAGGGATTTCCCCCGTTTTTCTCGATTTCTTCCATTCGAGCCTTCACAACGGGACCTGTCGGAACCCGAAACGGCAGCCTGCACAGCACAAGCAGTTCGAGTGCATCTCCGGGCGTATCAATTCCCTCCCAGAAGGAATCCGTTGCGAAAAGGACACTTTCGATATCCCGCTTGAACCTCGAAAGGAGGCGTGCCCTGTCATCATCGCCCTGTTTCAATACGCATATACCCTTCTCCCGAAGCATCGGCACAATTTCGGCATATGTCCGGTTGAGCATCGAGTATGAGGTGAACAGCACCAGTGCCTTCCCGCCCGAACATCCGATAACATCATGTATAAATCCGGACACATAGCCCTGAAATCCTTCCTCATCGGGCATTGGTGCGTCCGTCGGAACCCCGAGCAGGACCTGTTCACAATAATTGAAAGGGGAAAGAAAGCATTCTTCCATCACCTCGATATCATGGAGTCCCACCCTTGACTTCCAGTACGAAAAGGAATTATTGACCGCGAGCGTTGCTGATGTTGAAACAACCGTACTGTATGGTTCATAAATCGCTTCTTTCATTAACGGCGCGATATGAAGCGGCGTCACGATGGCCTTTATATAAAAATCACCTGAAAAAGACTTCGAACGCTGAATCCAGTATATGTAGCCGGTATCGGATGCGATGTTCTTGAAACGTTCGCACAGCCCCGATATTTCCAGTAGCCTCGTCACCTGTGCCTTACTCTCGAAAAGAAGGTTCTTGTCGCCTTCCGCGTTTTCAAACTCCGTAAGAATATTGTCGAGTACTGAGGCGAGATCGACAATCTTGAACTGGAGGTCTACAAGCGGATCCAGAAAAAACTCTTTCAGTTGCCGGTCTTCGTTGTCTCTGATCCTCAATTCCGTCGATTCACCTAAAAGCGCGAGGCAGCCGTGCTCGACCAGAAGCATTTGCGTATATATATCCTCGATCATTCGGGGGATTGTTTCAATCAGACTTTTCTCCTTTATCTTCGCCGCAATACCGTAAATAAGCCCGAAGGAACGGCCTTTCTTTTTCCGATGAAACCTCCCGCAATGCTTAAAAAGGGAAAATTTGGTCAGACTCCTTGAAAAGAAAGAGGTCGCGCTTTCTTCGATGTTATGCGCCTCGTCAAAAACAATCCGGTGAAACGGGGGCAGCACCGCCGTCCCCTCGAAGCCGATACCTGCCATACGGACGGAAAGATCGGAAAAAAGAAGATGATGATTTGCAACCAGAAGCCGGGCAGATGCGGCTTCACGTTTCGCTTTCAACACAAAACAACCTTCCCTGTATTTGCACCATAACCCCGAACAAAGATCGGCCTCAGAACAAATTCGTGACCACACCTCCGGCCGGGGATAAAATGAGATATCGCTTTTTGAGCCCGTTTCCGAAGTAAGCGCCCATTCATGGATGCTTTTGAGTTCATCCGTCGTTTCCTCAAAAAGAGAAAACTCCCCGACTGCTTCGTTCAGCCGATTCAGGCAGACGTAATTACCCCTTCCCTTGACAAGGACCGTTTTCGGATCCACACCCAGTATCTTTTTCACAAGGGGAATATCTTTTTCGATCAGTTGCTGTTGCAGGTTAATCGTCGCCGTCGATACAACGACACGTTCGGTGTTTTTGGATACCCAGTCGATGACGGGAACAAGGTACGCGAAGGATTTACCGACACCCGTACCGGCTTCCGCGATGCAGATTTCATCCTGATTGAATGCCTCACAAATTGCCCGGAGCATATCGACCTGTGTGGGTCGTTCTTCATATTGATCCGACACGGCGCTGAGGCCGCCCCCCGGCAGGAGAACGGCGGCAAGTGCCGCGGTATCGAGGGGTGTCTGTCTCTCCGGGACGATTGGCTCCGCGACGACATACACCTCACTCAATGTGTTATCGATGATATAGAATCCTATCCCCTGATCGCCGAGCCGGGACGCAATAGAAAGATCGGCACCGCTCGGCGTAAGGTTCCCCGAAGGATGATTATGGATTACCACATCCCCTTTTTCGATATAGGAACCAAGTGCGGGCACCGAAGAATCGTCTCCCCGTGCCGCGACCTTGATATCAAAAACCAGGCGATCGTTATCGAGGGACCCGACGACGAACAATTCATTTCCGCGCGCATCTTCGATCGCGGCGGCAAGCCTCTCGATAACCGAATGCGTCAACCGTTCGCGTGTTTTCATACAGGATTGATTCCAAGGTTTTCGATAAACGAAAAAACAAGACGGCAGAAGTTCTTCCCGGCTTTCTTCCCGGCCGCAAGGACATCGTCATGCGATATATGTTTTCGCTCGATGCCGGCCGCCATATTCGAGATACAGGAAATACCGAGAACGGACATGCCAAGAAAGGAAGCCGCGATGACCTCGGGGACGGTCGACATCCCCACCATATCGGCCCCAAGAAGACGCAGCATACGAACTTCCGCCCGTGTTTCGTAGGTGGGTCCCGAAAGCGCGGCATAGACACCTTCTTTCAAATCACAGCTGCCGCATTTCCTGACGTTTTCTCTCAATTCTCTACTGTAAGCATCACTCATATCGGGAAACCTCAGACCCAATTCCTCGAAGTGCGGACCGATCAGCGGATTTGTCCCCATCAGATTGATATGATCCCTGATAAGAACGAGGTCTCCGGGACAAAAAGAAGGATTTATCCCCCCCGCCGCGTTGGTCACAATTATCGTATGAACACCGAGTGCACGGAGAATAAAAACCGGGAGGACGACATCATCCATATCGATTCCCTCATAAAGGTGAAATCTTCCTGCAAATACCGCAAGGCCGTTCGCGATTTTTAGCGTGCGGCGATGGCCCCGGATGCGGGAAACCGGAAAACCGGCGATCGCCGGGAAGGGGATGACCGTTCCCCCGATAGCGTCGACGAACTCTCCCAATCCCGACCCCAGGATGATACCGACTTCGACGGTCGTACTGCATTTTCTTTTTATCGAAGCCACGGCCTTGTCTCTTTTTTTTAAGAATCCGGCTTTCAGATGAATCCTCCCTTGATACCACGCAGCCGTATAACAGGCTTACCCCCGGCGTACACCGGAGCGAGTTATATCGAATCACTGTTTTTCAGGTTGTTCACAATCGTTATCAATATACCAGAATGATCATGCCTGCAACAAGTGGTAACAATATGAAAAAATCCGGGGATTAGGTAAATGTATCGATACCGAGGTGACGATTCGCTTTCGTACCAGGCCGAACGGCGGGTTTGTATTGTCATGGTCATTTATTGTGGAAATAAACCTCACTATTTTAGTCATATTAGAGATTTTACCGTCATTACTGCTGTTTTTGACACACTTTATACGCATATATGTGCAAATGTGTCATAATGCCACATTTATTAATTTAATTGGTAATGAAGTGTTTTCATGCAGTTTAATTCCTTATAATAATGAAATTTAGAACACAGCACATCATCCATTCATGGCACGCTTTTTGCATAATATTTTCAGAGGTACTGAGCAATGAACACGATACCAAGAAAGCCACAGAAAAAGGTAAAAATAAAAACAAGACGGAAAGATGCCGATAACATACTGGCGATATATTTGAAAGAGATCAACAAAATCGAACTCCTCACCAGGGAAGAAGAGAAAAATTATGCTATTCGCGCTTCAAAAGGAGATATTGAAGCAAAAGAGAAACTGATAAAGGCGAACCTTCGCTTTGTGGTGAATGTAGCAAAACAGTATCAAAGCCAGGGGCTTCCGCTTGAAGATCTGATAAGCGAGGGTAATATCGGTCTCATCAACGCTATCGAGAAGTTCGACGTAAGCAAAGGCTATCATTTTATATCGTACGCGGTATGGTGGATACGGCAGCGAATCCTGAAGGCAATAAGCGAAAAAAGCAGGATGATCAGACTTCCCATGAACAGAATTTATGAAATATCGAAAATTGAACGGGTAAAGGACGATCTGCAGAACAAGAAGGGCTTGAAGACGAAGATCAGCGAAATAGCCCAGCAGCTTAATATGGAAAAGGGACTTGTCGAAGAACTCCTCAATATTTCGAGGGAGATGCTTTCTCTAGACACACCTGTTTTTATCGAAGCCGATGCAACACCCCTCAAGGATTTCGTGGAAGACAAGACGTATAAGACACCGTCGGAACAGATAATCGACAGTTCGCTTCGTTTCGAAATCAACAATATCCTCCACACCCTTTCCCAAAAGGAAGCGGAGATCATCGAGTATCGCTTTGGATTGAACGGAAAGATGCCCTCATCATTAAGGGAAATAGGCAATATGTTCAATCTGACAAAAGAACGTATTCGCCAGATCGAAAAGCGGGCACTGGACCGGTTGAAAAGTAACGATGAAATACAACTCCTCAAGAATTACCTTTCCTGAGACGGAAAGAAAAACAGGGGAGCAGAGAGTATTATAGCTATCATTGAGTGATCCGGGTGGGAAGCGTTGCTTACATGCCGGATAAAACTCTTTGGTTTCTTCCTCTTTAAGCAATTCCGCGCCTGTTTGCGGGATTGCTTTTTTTTGTTATTATATACTGCATCTTGCGACGCACGCATTGATCTATTAACAATAAACGGCACAAAAAACTCCGATTCGTTCGGAGGCCGCCGTTATCGGGGAGGAACAACATTATGTCGATATCTCTGGTTTACCTACTTTTTGTTTTGAATATTACCGCGTCCATCGACACACCGGTCTATTATCCCGTTTCCCGGGAGCCGGCAATTCCAGCTATCGAAAGGTTGGACGATTTTGACGCGTATCCCGCTTCACCGAAAGATGAATGGTTCGGAATGGACAAATTCTGGCACTGGCTTTTCAGTTTTTCCCTTACAGGTTCGGCCTACCAGTTTTTCCATCATCAGCTACATATAGCCGATCCCGAGGCGGCGGCCGTCTCTCTCTCATCGGCCTTCACCCTGGGTATACTCAAGGAATGTTACGATCTATGGACGTACGATCTCTTCAGTTATAAAGACCTGATCTATGATATTCTCGGAATCGCAACCGGATATGTTGTCTTCATTCTGGACTGGCGCTTATGAATCCGCAAGCACTCGAATACGGCATCTTTTATCTTGAAATAAATCATTAATTATGTATAATAAGGGGACATAATAAATCAATATGGACATGAAAAACACTTCTTCAAAAACCATCCTCCTCAGGATTATTATTCAAGCGGCAATTATGCTTATCGCCGGGGGATTACTCTATTTTTTCAGCACCCACTATATTGTGGCAATCATTCTCGCAGCAACGGGAGTACTCGTTCTGGTAACGGGAATCTTTTTAAGACCGGTTTCGGGGGTCGTCATTCGTTTTCAGCATATCGTGATGAAATTCACGGGAATAATCGTCACGTGGCTGCTTCTTGTTCCCTTTTACTTTCTGTGGTTTGTACCGGCAAGACTGGTCCAACTGCTGCGGAATAAAGATCCTCTCGAACGTTCTTTCCCGGGAACCGGAGAGAGTTACTGGACCCCCTATTCAGGGAGTTTTGATAAAGATAATTTCAGGCGGCAATACTGATGAACATACTCGGAATCAGCGCTCTTTATCATGATTCGGCCGCGGCACTTGTTAAAGACGGCGATATTGTGGCCGCGGCACAGGAAGAACGATTCACGCGAAACAAGCATGACCAGCGGTTCCCCGAAAGCGCGATCGCCTACTGCCTGAAAGAAGGCAATATCGGGAAAAACGATCTCGATGCGGTCGTGTTCTACGATAAACCGATCAAAAAGTTCGCGCGAATTCTCACGACATATACGAACATCGCCCCCCTCGGAGTCCGTTCCGCGACCGAGGCACTTCCCATATGGATCAAACAAAAACTCTGGGTGCCGCTTTTAATCGAGGAAATACTCCACAAATCCGGAATCGTCATGCCGGACGACCTCTATTTCCTTGACCACCACCAGTCCCATGCCGCGAGCGCTTTTTTCCCGTCACCTTTCGAACGGGCGGCAATACTCACCATTGACGGGGTCGGCGAATGGACCACCAGCGCGATCGGCCGTGGATCGGGAAACAGGTTCGAACTTATCAAGGAACTCCGGTTCCCTCATTCACTCGGACTTCTTTATTCGGCCTTTACCTATTATGTCGGATTCAGGGTAAACTCGGGTGAATATAAACTGATGGGGCTCGCCCCGTACGGAAAGCCCCTCTATGTCGACCGTATCCTTGAAAAGCTCGTCGATCTCAAGAATGACGGCTCGTTCCGGCTGAATATGGACTATTTCAGCTATCTGTCCGGTATGCGGATGATCAACAAGAAATTCGAACGCCTCTTCGACGGTCCCCCGAGAAAGCCGGAAACAGAGATAACCCGCCGGGAGATGGACATTGCACGTTCGATTCAGGAAGTAACGGAAATGATCGTTCTCAGAATGGCGAACCATACAAAAGAAGTGACGGGGGAGGAATACCTTTGTCTTGCCGGCGGCGTCGCCCTTAACTGTGTCGCCAATGGGAAAATCGTTCAGGAACAAATGTTCAAAGACATATGGATTCAACCCGCGGCGGGAGATGCAGGGGGCGCACTGGGGGCCGCGCTCATGGTGTGGTACCAGATATGCGGCAATGAACGCCGCCCGGACAATAAAAACGACAGTATGAAGGGCGCTTATCTGGGACCTTCATATTCCGATGACGACATCGACGCTTTTCTCAAACAGAACAACTATCCGGCACATCGTCTGAGTGACCGGATGTGGCCGCAGATCATTTCACAACAGATCGACAAAGGAAAAGTCGTTGGCGTTTTTACCGGCAGAATGGAGTTCGGCCCGAGGGCATTGGGCAGCCGGTCTATTATCGGTGACGCCCGGTCGCCCGAAATGCAGCTTATCATGAACAAAAAAATCAAGGCGAGGGAATCGTTCCGGCCGTTCGCCCCCTCGTGCCTCGAAGAGGACTGCGGAGAGTTTTTCGAACTGGACAGGCCCAGCCCGTACATGCTGCTTGTCGCGCCTGTCGTAAAAAAACGGCGCCACAACCCGGCACCTACGGACGACCTCACCATAAGACAGCGGATAAATACGAAACGCTCCGATATACCTGCGATTACCCATGTCGATTATTCCGCCCGCATCCAGACGGTCGGCAATACCCATCACCCCCGTTACTATGAAATTATTAAAGCGTTCAGAAACCTTACCGGATACGGAATCATCATCAATACATCCTTCAATGTGCGGGGCGAACCGATCGTCTGTTCGCCTGAGGATGCCTACCGTTGTTTTATGCGCACACAAATGGACTGCCTCGTCCTCGGTTCATATATACTCTACAAGGAAGAACAGCCCGATCACTCAAAGAGCGAAAAATGGCAGTATGATACGATTCTGGATTGAAATCAAGAGTAAAGGAGTTATACAATAATGCGGTTTTTCAGACATCTCGGCAAACTGCTAAAGGAGTTTTTCGGATTCGCGTGGCATAACAAGGCGTGGTGGATCATTCCCCTCATTGTGATTCTGCTCATTATCACACTCCTGATCGTCGCGAGTTCATCCCTGGCACCCTTTATCTATCCGCTATTTTAGCGCCCCGTCATACCCGTTCGGCAAAGTGACAATACGATGTATGGCCGGGGACAAGCCGGCGCGCAAGCGGGGGTTCGCGAAAACATATATCGGCCGCCATATAACACCTGTCGGAAAAGCAGCACCCCTTTATCTCCCCCGTTACCGGGGCGGTCTCCCCTTTCAGAACGACCCGTCTGCTTCCGGTGCCGGATACCGGTAAGGCGACCGCCGATATGAGTGCGCGAGTATAGGGATGGGAGGTGTTTTCGAGAAGGCTTTTAGCGGGGGCGGCTTCCATTATCCTTCCTTTATATATGACGATAATTCTCTCTGAAATGTGCCTTATCATGGCAAGATCTTTCGAAATAAAAAGAACAGAAAGACCGAACTGCCGCCGGATATCCCGGATCAGATTGACGATATCCGCCCGCAATGGAATGTCCAGACGGGACAATATCTCGTCGCAAACGAGAAGTCGCGGGTTGACCGCCAGCGACCGGGCGATGGCGATCCGTAGAGCCTGGAAGACGGAAAAATCGACGGGGTACAGCGAGAGGCACGAGGGCGACAGGCCCACAATCGAAAGCATTGTTTTCACCTCATCGACGATCCTTCTCTTTCCGGCGAGCAGACGAAATGCCCTGATACCGGTACCGACAATCCCGCACACGTTTTTTTTGGGATTGAGCGATGCATACGGATCTTCGAAGACATACTGAACCTCCTTTTTATACCGTTTTGCATCTCTTCCCCTCAGTTTCTTTACCTTTTCCCCCCTGAAATAAATTTCTCCGGCGGTGGGCATCTCGAGACCGGCCAGTATCCTTGCAATCGTCGTCTTTCCGCAGCCGGATTCGCCGATCAGTCCGATAATTTCTCCCTGCCTCACATCAAGCGATACACCATTGACCGCCCTGATATATTGCCGTTTTTGAAATATCGTGCGCTTTCTGTCTGGATAATATTTTTTAATATCGCGAACCTCCATGAATACCGGATTCATCTCTCCCCCCCCTTCTTTTCATATAACCAGCATGCGACGGCTCTGTGTTCCGTGACACGAAAAAGCGGTGGCGGCGTATCGGCTTCGCACCGGTAAAATCTTTTTTTACATGCGGCCAAAAAACGGCACCCCTTCCGGTCATTTCCCGTCTGCCGCGTTACCGGTTTGAGTGAAGAAAATCCGTCCGCAGTTTTCCGGAGCAACGGGACGCACCCGAGAAGGGCTTTCGTATACGGGTGAAGCGGGCTTTTAAAAAGCTGATTCGCGGATGCCCGTTCGATGATTCTTCCCGCTTGCATGACAATGACCCGGTCGCACATATCAGCCGCGATCCCCGGGTGACGGGTCAAAAGAAGTATCGAAGTTCGGAATTCCCGCTTGAGGCTTTCAAGAAGATCCGCGATCTGTACCCGGATGGTAACATCAAGCGCCGCCGTGGGTTCATCGGCGATAAGCAGATCAGGACGCAGAATCATGGCCATGGCGATCATTATGCGCTTTCTCATTCCCTCCGACAACATGTGCGGAAACGATACGGCAAGCCGGTCCGGTTCAGAAAACCCGACCCTCCGGAGAATCGAAACGCAGTATTCGTCGACTTCCTCTTTTTTCATTCTTGGGTAATGGATGCGCAAGGCTTCCGAGACCTGCCGTCCGATTCGTTTGACGGGATTAAGGGCGTCCGTCGAATCCTGAAAGACGGCACCGATCTCTTTTCCCCTGATATCATAAAACCGTGACAAAGGAAGATCGAGGATGTCGGTACCCTTGAAGACAATACGGCCCCGCCGGACAATCCCCCCCCCTCGCGGCAGCAGTCCGACGATTGCCTTCGCAAGAAGACTTTTTCCGCAGCCCGACCCGCCGAGAAGGCCGACACATTCATTCCGCTTCACGGCAAACGAGACATTATCGACCGCGTCCGTCCACGCATCGCCGGAAGAAAACCCGATGGAAAATCCTTTAACGACAAGCAGTTCCTCTTTTGTTTCCATATATCGTCCTACTCCAACCGCGCGTATTCCCCGTGATTCATGATCTCCCTCAACCCCCGGCCGACGAATGCAAGTAAAAGCAATACGGCACAAAGCGAGAGAGAGGGAAAAACGGACAGCCAGTAGCTCGACCGGTGTTCCATTCCCTGCCGCAGGAGGTCCCCCCAATTCGGCGTCGTGGCGGGAAGCCCGAATCCGAGATAATCGAGACCGGTGAGAAAACTCATCGCACCGATGAGAAAAAACGGGGCAAAGGTGAAAACCGGGGCGAGGATGTTGGGAAGGACTTCGGAAAAGAAGACGGCGCATCGTCCGACACCAAGCGAACGGGCCGCATCGACATAGCTCGATTCCTTAACACGCAGCACCTCGGTTCTTACGAAAGAAGCAAGGCAGATCCAGGAAAATACCGAGAATACCGAAACCAGGGTGAAAAAGCTTTTCCCGTAAATGGATCCGATGAGGATGACGATAGAGATGACCGGCATGGCCCCGAGTACCTCGATGACACCCCCGAATGCCAGATCAAAAAAGCCGCCGATATACCCCCGCAGTGCGCCGACGGTTACCCCGATCGCGATTGCACAACAAAGAAGGATGAATGCGAGATTGAACGACACACGGAATCCGTAAAGCAATCGCGCGAACACATCCCTCCCCCTGTCATCCGTTCCAAGCGGGTGCCGTTCGTCCGGACGGGTAGGCGGTTTGGATTCAAGCTCCGAAAGGTTCGAAGCGTAAGGGCCGTAGGGGACGGGCGGAAAAATCATGAAGTTGCCCCGATCCGCCGTAAACACAGCCGATACGGCGAGTTCCTTGTACTGAGCTTCGGTGTCTCGGATTCCCCCGAATGTTTTTTCGGGATAGAAAATAAAAGCGGAAAAGAAATAGAGTTTTTCATTGTAGCGGATAACGATCGGTTTATCGCAGGCGATCAATTCCGAAAAAACCGACAATAAATAGAGAACGAAAAGGATAACCAGGGAAACGAACGTACGCTTGTTTTTAAAAACCTGATGCACCGTTTTCTTTGTCAAGGGCGAGAGGCGAAACATCACATACTCCCCGTCACCCTGATTCCCGGGTCCGCAAGAACAAGTAAAAGCTGAGAGACAAGCCTTCCCGTGATATTGACGATCGCATGAATAAGGATCAGCCCGAGTACGACCGGATAATCACGGCCGACAATCGAATCGAAAAAAAGCATGCCCATGCCCTTAATTTCAAATACTTTTTCAATGAAAATCGAGGATGCAAAAAAAAGATTGAAAAAACTCCCAATCCCGGCGAGCACCGGGATTATTGCATTCCGCAGGGCATGCCGGAAGATCACTTTCTTCAGCGGAAGCCCCTTCGAAAGGGCGGTCGTCATATATTCCCTGCGAAACTCCCTTATAAGCGCGGTTTTCATGGAGGCGGCGAGAACGGCCAGCCCCGATATCGCATAACAAACCACCGGCATCGCCATACGGCGCACGACATCGGCAATTCGCACGTGCGCGGGCGTGTATTCGAAAGCACCGGAAGAGATTCCTCCGGGCAGTAACATTTTTGACAAGGTCCCGTCTCCCGACAGCACAATAAACAGAATCCCGAGAATAAACCCGGGAACCGCATAACCGATGTACACGGCAATATCCGATACGCCGTCGAAGATACTGTTCCGGCGGATCGCTTTTTTCAAACCGAGGGGAATACCGACGAGAAGGGCCAGGAAAAAACCGGTCAAAGCCGGCGCGAGTGACACGGGAATTCTCGACGCGATTTCCGCAAGCACCGGTTTGTTCGTTCGTAAAGAATCACCGAATCTGCCCCGGACGATATCTGCGACCCACGCGGCATACTGGGCCGCGAACGGCTTGTCAAACCCGTACATCCGCCTGAGGCGTTCCGTTTCCCCGTTATCGCCGGAGATGGGCGCCGTTTCGCCGGAACCCCCGCTCATCCTCAAGACGGCTTGTTCGACGGGACTGCCCGGAAGAAGCCTGGTGAGACCGAATCCTAAAAGCGTAACCCCCAGCAGGGTGGTGAGGACAACCAAAAGGCGACTTATACAATACCGGCCCACCTTTACCCCCCCGCTGCCGGATATCTCTGAAAATGACCATTGACCGGTTTTCCGGATGACGCACGATCGCGGCCGGCCGGTTTCTTCAAAGCGTCGCGTATTATTGTATCGATGCGCAGCTTGTCTGTTTTCATCACCATAGCCCTCGTTCCTGCGGTCGAAATAAAACCGCGTTTCCCGCACGGGTCTATCATACAAACCCGCGCATATACGGGACGGCGAAAATCCACCCACAAAGGAAGGCGGATATCCCCTGTCGATAGACCAGGACACAGTATAGATAGTTTCCGGGATTTTCACAACAATATTCGATTAATGTCGCACAAAAGTTTCAACCGGCCATGTCTTCGAACACCTCCGTTTATTCATCATTATCAGTTGATTGAAGTTTTTTTCTATGTTAAATTTTTAAATATTTAATGGAAAAGGAGAAATGAAAATGGAACAGAAAAGGATGCGGCGATCGAACAGCCATACGATCGGCAGGATCTTCCTGTTTTCACTTATAATTTTCTGTATTTTCCTTTCAGCGGAAGTCTGCAATTCGGATGAAAAAGCCGGGGAATCGGCACAGACCCTTTTGGGAAAAAAAATCGTCATGATTATCGCCCATAACAATTTCCGCGATGAAGAACTGCTTACCCCCCTCGATGTTCTTGAAAAAAGGGGGGCATCGGTAACGATAGCAAGCTCCTCACTCGAACCGGCCACTGGAATGCTCGGCGCATCGGTAACGCCGGATATCCTGGTAAAGGATGTCGACATCGATGATTATAACGCGGTTATATTTGTCGGGGGTTCGGGCGCACATGAATACACAAACAGTCCGGTTGCATTCCAACTGGCACAATCGGCGTTCATAAAAGGGAAAGTAGTGGGAGCAATCTGTATCGCGCCTTCGATACTCGCAAATGCGGGTATCCTTGAAGGTAAACGAGCGACCTGTTTTTCATCCGAAGCACCCACCCTAAAACGGAAAGGCGCCCGCTATACGGCAGAGGATGTGGAGATCGACGGTACGATTATTACCGGTAACGGCCCGTCCGCCGCTCTCCCGTTTGCCCTTGCCGTTGCCCGTACCCTTACGAATCAGGAATAACCATTTTCCTAACACGGGAACACCGTCAGGATATAAAAAGTATGGTAATGAAACATGCTTCCTGGTATAATGATTTCTCCGGGAAAGAGCGATGAATGACTTTATAAACAATAATGCGACACCATTCCGCAGCGACCATTACCTCCCCGGGCGACACACGCCGCCGGCGCGCGGATTACGTCATTGGTGTCTTTTATTGTTTGCCGCCCTTGTTATTTTTCTTCCCGGCGCCTGCGGAAAATACGATATCACGCTGACTACGGATCCTTCGATGGCGGATGTTTATATCAATGACGTTTTTGCAGGTAAAACCCCCTACATTGTGTCGGGCAAAACCGATAACGGGTCACTTTTCCCGGACAGGGGAAAGGCGATACGTATCAGGATCATTCGAGAGTTCTATCTGCCTGTCACACAAGAAATTTCATTCTCACAGACTGCGGAAAAGGACCTGCATTTCACCCTCCGGTTACGACGGGAGATGCTGCCGGAATATAACGGCCTGTTTCAGCCGGGATATGAACTTACTCACGAAGATATGGCGGAGTTTGACACTGAAGATCTGGTTATGCTGCAACACGAACTCGCGGCAAAATACGGTAAAATATTCGGCGAACCGGAAATATCGGCATATTTCCGGAAACAATCATGGTACAGGGAAAATCCCTACTTCGACGAATCCTTTTTCGACGAGACGGACAAAAAAAATAAAACGCTTATATCCGACCGGCTTTCGGCCATGTCGAGGAACAATGTTTCCCCTATCGGCATCGGGACTCCCTCGGAAAACGATCTGGCCATAAAAAAAACAATACTCGGTAACGTTGAATATATCTATGATTCCGGAGAAATTGAAGAGGGGGTGTTCGGCGACACATATCGGGACACCTGTACCCTGATATTCCGTGACGCCGAACGGGTTCTCTGGCACGATGACTCTAACCACTTTGGGACCTATTATGCGGCGATCGACGGTCTTCTCGAATGGCATTGGGAAGTGTACCGGGGAAAGGTATATGTCTGGGACATCCGGGATGACGCGGCCGGTTATATCGTCTTCATATTCACCCTCGATCATACGAGGAAAACTATTGCCGGTATCCCCGAAATAGACGGCAATATCTGGTAGGGAGACGGGTATAAAAAGGATGGTTAAAAAAGATCGATACTGTTAAAAACTTCTATACAACGAGTATCCCGATAATCACGTTTCTCCTGTCCAAGAAAATATATACGGAATTTGCATACAAGGAGCGGTACGGCAGGCGATGATCGAAATAGATTTACACGGCATATGGCAGCTTATCCGGGCCGATACGGGAGAGATAACGGCGGCGAAAGTACCGGGCGACAATTACAGCGCGCTTTATGCAGCTGGTAAAATCGAGGACCCATATTATGGAACGAACGAAGAAGCGGTGCAATGGATTCGCGAGGTGGACTGGATATTCAGACGGGAGTTCGAAGTGCCGGGGACCGTTCTGTCACATACATCCGTGGTTCTCACCTGCGAATCATTCGACACGATAACGGGGATTACCATTAACGGCTGCCCCGTCGGCAGAACAGAAAACATGTTCAGGCGTTATATCTTTGACGTGAAAGGTGTCCTGAAGGCGGGGACGAACACCATCGAGATCCGTTTTTTTTCCGTACCCGGTTTCGCGAGGGAACGCTCGGCATCATTCGGGCGACCTTTTCCGTCCACGAAAAACTCCAAGGTGCCGCACATCAATTTCGTCAGAAAAATCCAGTGCCACGCGGGATGGGACTGGGGAATCTGTCTCCTGGTTTCGGGCATCTACGGTGAGTGTTCGATCCGTGCGACATCCGCGGGCCGTATCGATTACGTCACTACGGTACAGCACCATGAACCGGGCCATTGCCGTATCGCGGTGACCGTCGAAGCCTATTCACCCGTCCGCATCAAAAAAGTGCCGCTCGAAATAATCCTCGGCGGCGCGCGAATCGAACGGGAGGTTTCACTCGGGGCCGGCATCACGAACGTCAGGGAAGAATTTCACATACGCGACCCGATCCTCTGGTGGCCCCACGGGGAAGGCGCGCAGCACCTGTACGGTCTGACCGTCTCACTCGGCGGCCAACGGGTGGGAAAACGAATCGGGCTGCGGAAACTCGAATTGATCCGCGAAGCGGATGGGACCGGACGGTCGATGATGGCAAGAATCAACGGCAGAAACATCTTCTGCAAAGGGGCGAACTGGATACCCGTCGACGCGATGCCCGGAAGAATAACGGAAAACCGCTACGAATACCTTCTCGGGTGCGCCGCTGCCGCCCATATGAATACCCTCCGCGTGTGGGGCGGCGGCCAATACGAATCCGACATCTTCTACCGGTTATGTGATGAAAAGGGAATCCTCGTATGGCAGGATTTCATGTTCGCCTGTATGCCCTACCCCGC
This sequence comes from Spirochaetales bacterium, assembly GCA_016930085.1. Lineage (NCBI taxonomy): Bacteria > Pseudomonadati > Spirochaetota > Spirochaetia > Spirochaetales > Spirochaetales bacterium. The sequence continues at coordinate 4,957 of JAFGHO010000064.1, read as the reverse complement.
GACAGGGGAGTTTCTCGCGGACGTTGGGGAGGAGGCGGTGCACCAGGTTAAACGGCTCAAGGACCACCCCTCGATTCTGCTCTGGTGCGGCAACAATGAAGTACTCGAATCGTTTCAGTGGTACGAAGAAACGAAACGCAATACGAAGTTCTATCAGGACCAACTGCTGAAGCTGAATAAAGTACTCGAAAAGGCGGTCGCTGTTTTCGATCCGGACGGGATATTCTGGCCGGGCTCTCCCTCAAACGGACCGGAACACCCCCTCGATCCGCCGCAGGATCAGACGACCGGGGACATCCACTTCTGGAATGTCTGGCACGGCGGGGAACCTTTCGAATCATATGCCGAGGCAAAACCCAGGTTTTGCAGCGAGTTCGGGTTTCAATCTTTTCCTTCGATCGATTGCGTCAAAAGCTTCGCCCCCGAAGACCAGCGGGATATTCTCTCTCCGGTATTGACCTTTCATCAACGCTCGCCGCGTGGAAACGATATCATTCGCGAAACATTCGACATTTATTTCAAACCGCCCCGGACGTTCGAACGTGCACTCTGGTTGAGCCAGGTGCAGCAGGCCGTGGCCGTCAAAACCGCAGTCGAATCATTCAGAAGCCTCAGGCCCCATTGCATGGGGGCTCTCTACTGGCAGCTTAACGACATCTGGCCGGTCAGTTCATGGTCGTCTCTGGAGTATAACGGAAAATGGAAGCTTCTCCATTACATGGCACGGCGTTTTTTCGCGCCCGTGGTCCCCGTTTTTGCCGCACGGCATATTCCCGATGCGGGTGAACTCCTCATCCTCTCCGACTGCCCGTTTCCGGTTTCAATGAGTCTCACGGTCTCATTGTACGATTTCAGTGGGAAATGCCTGCATGAGGAAACCCATGATATAACCATCGAGGGTCCCGGGACAGAAAGCGTCACCGATCTCGACGCCCGGCTTCTTCCCGACAAACCGGAAAACATATTCCTCGTCCTGACACTCACCGGAGGGGAAAAAACGATCGAGAACACGTTCATGTTCCGTCCGTTCAAGGATTGTTCGATTCGGAAGGCGGCGGTCGATTTCAGTGTCGTCGAGGAAAAAGAAGCTATCGTCGTCGACCTTTCAACGGACGTACCCGCGTTTTTTGTTTCTCTCGACGCGGAAGGAATACCCGGCGTATTCGGCGACAACTGCTTCACACTTTTACCCGGCAGGGGAAAGCGAATCGCTTTCCATCCGGCCGGCAAAACGAACGCCGGAATACTCGGGAAAGCCCTCAGGGTGGAACATCTGGGAACGGACTAAACGGCGGGTCAGAAAAGAATAAACCCCCATCACCCCAAGACGACCACCTGTAGAAACCCGTCTTTTTCACAAGATCCATATTTATTCCCCGTGCCGTAATAGATTGATTTCTTCCGTGACGGCATCGCGGTCCGAAAACAGAATCCGGTTTATCGTACCCTGTTCGTCGATCGCCCTGATGATATTATCCTGGAGAGTGCCGTTAAATATAATGATGCTCCGCGTCAAATCTTTTATATCCATTTCTGTATCTTCAAAGAGTGTTTCCATTTTTGCTTCCAGCCCGGGTATTTTTTTTCCCACGTCGGCAAGGGAGGAGAGGTATTGTTCCCTGGCGTCGAAAGACGCAAGCCGTTCTTCAAGCGAAGCGATAAAGGTCCTGATCGTCTCATACGATTCAATCACTTCCTTTATTACGGCATTGATTCCAGAAATCCTATTTTTCGCCGTTTCATGTAGTTTCGTAAGGGAAATCCTTTTTTCCTCAAACGCGGCACGAAAAGCCCTTCTGTCTTTTTCGCTCAAGACCGTATCGTTTTTGAGATTGTCGATTTTTCCGCGGACAATTCCAAGTTCGCGGGCAATGTTATCCACGTCCTTTTCGTGAAGGAGAAGCGTCGCTTGAAAACGTTTTTTCGCGGCTTTCACTTTATTGTCGTATTCGAAGGTGAAGACATTAATAAGCTGCCCGATCAGAAATCGATGGTCAGTCAGGGCCTTTTCATATTCCGTCACACTGTCGCCGTAGCATTCGGCGCCGCGTAAGGAAACGCAATACTCCGACAATTCTTCCAGGTATCGTAAAACATTCTTCAGGTCGCTTTCGTTTCTTACTTTCATTGTATCGCACAAATTCTCAAAAACACTACGGAGGTCTATGATACGATCGACGATTTTTCTATTATCCGAACGAAAACCCATAAGCAGTTTTTTTATCGTGCCGGTGAACAATTCATCCCCTTCCTCGAGCATGCTCCAGCGAAGCTTCTTTTTGAAGTCTTTGATCATGGGCCCGAGCTGCCTGGAGAGATGCTTCGCTTCGAGTTCAAAGCGATCCCACTCAACGGGTGAACCGTAACAATATTCGACGAGCCATTCCACGATGGCTTTATAATCCCGGTCCATCGCGGCCCGGGCGATATTGTACAACACGTCGTCACGCAGCGTTTGCGCAGACAGTGTGATATCATGTTCATTCATCCCACTCCCCCCCTTTCGCCTTGATACCATCATCCCGGAATAGATTTCACTACAAGTATAAAATCGTCCTCTTCAAAAAATCAAGTACGGTACCGGTAAAAAAAGTGGCAAAACAGAATATATGGGCTTATAGTTATTGTGACAACAGAGAACGTCGTTATAATTGAAACATGAGGAGGCGCAAAACCGATATGGATAAATCGAAAACCATCGATCTTTTAAAAAAATACTGGATACTTTTATTGGGATTTCTACTCTTCTTCGCATCCCTGCTTTATTTTATAAAGATAGGCTATGATGACGGATGGGTCTCGCCGCTTGCGATACTGATTACCGGCATCGCGGCGGACGTGGTTTTTTTCGCCGCCGGTTTTATCCTTTACAGAAAGGAATTCAAGATCATCGGCGAAATTCTCGCGGGATTCGCCTGCGGCGTTACCTACGCGACGATCGCCTATGCCAATTTCAGTAGCCTGTGGCCTGATATTGTCACCTTCATCATCATCATCGGCATAACAATCGTCATCTCTATTATCAATTTCAGGTTCAATCTGAGAATTCTCACCGCGTTGGGTTTTGCGGCCGCACTTTTTGCCCCACTCATCGTCCGGGCGCCGGCGGTCCAGGTCAATGTACTTTTCATCTATGTTTGCCTTATCGATGCGGCGATGATTTTATTCTGTATCGTGAAAAAATGGAAGGAACTCTCTTTTATCGGTCTTATTCTGACATCGCTTCTTTATATCGGCTACTACCTTGTTATCCGGCCGTCGGGCTGGATCGAACCATTTGTCTATGTATCGGTCATATTCGTACTGTATGCAGCCGGCATCCTCTTTATGGCGAAACAGGAAGGCGACTCGTTTCACCCGCCCCTGCTGGTTCTCTATATCGTCAATATCGTCTGCTTCGGATTCTGGTCCCTCTATATTTTCAAAGTCTTTTCTCTTGCCTCTTCGGTCCCCGTCACCGTTTTGGGCATCCTCCTTCTTTTATCCGCAATGTTCGTCTCTATGTTCCTCAAGAAATCAAGCGTCGCTGCGGTCGTTTTTTTCTGTACCGGGATCGTCCTTCTCGCCGTTACCGGTGTATTCCTCAGCGAGCTTGCCGATATATGGGGGATGGAACATGTTATACGGGGGACCGTCTGGCTGCTTCTGATCGCGATCCTGTTTATCACCGGTTACCGGATAAAGAACATACCGCTGGTCACCGCCGGGCTTGCAGGCTGGTTTTTCATTCTCCTCTACTGGTTCATCAACGCGTGGGGAATCGATGAAGCGAAGTGGTTCGGCCTCGACTATACGCCCTTCATTAATCCGCCGGGCCTGCTCTGGATGGGCGTGATCGCAGCCGGTTTTTTCATGTCGATACTGACGGGAAAAATAGCCGGAGAAAAAGTCGAAGAAAAGAAGAGAAAGGGGTATGTGTACGCCGTCCGCGTCATGACCTTCCTGAGCCATATCGCGGTCGGCGGCCTCCTCACCCTCGAGGTGTATTATCTCTGGGTGTATTACACCATGCCGTTCGACGCGGCGATCGTCTATTCGGTGATCTGGGGATTATACGCGTTCATCCTTTTTCTCTGGGGATTCTTGAGAAAGGATAAACTCTTCATCTACTTCGCGGATGTGGTCCTCGTCATTGTCGTGGGGAAAATCCTGATATTCGACATCGCGGGAAAATCCAGTATCTTCGTCGCGGCGACCATCCTCATCACGAGCCTTCTCATCATCGCCACCGGCTTTTTGAACTACAAACGGCAGACGATTCTCGCCTTTCGCGCGCGAAAAAAAGAAGAAGCGGCCGGGGAGAAAAAGGAGTATATATCCACGGAAGCTTGAGGTAAATATATGGGAAGCGGAGTGTGGTTTTTGGATGTGTTTTATAGCCTGAGTATCCAGAATGGAGAAAATTGATTCGTGTATACGGATATCATTCTGTTTCTCCCCGGAAGATGCTGAATTATCCTATACAATTGTCGTATTTTCCTGCGGGGGGACTGATTTAATTTCCTCTTCTCACTACTCCAATGCTTGAATCGTTTCTCGAATTCCTCGAGCACCCTCTTCCCATATCTCTCAACCATCGCCAAAAACACCTCAAGCAGCCACCGTACTAGCTGCGCGATACTGTAACAATTCAAATCGGCATGCAGTAGTTTTATCTTCCGGTACACATCCTTATTAAGATACGCGTGCGCGTGGATCCGGCCTTCATCGGGATCATCCGAAACCGCCCGGTATCGACTCATCCGCTGCTTTCCCCAGCTGTGTTCTTTTATGATCAAAGGATCGATACAGGACAATATGGCGACGATGACACCGGATAACGAGTACCTCGAACCGAACATTGTCAGGTTGAGTAGTTTTTTTTTCATTCGTTCAGTCATGATAAGATGAAACTCATGCAAAACAGATGCTGTCATATGAGGCTCCTTGAATAAAAAGTTTTATACATTATATAACG
>JAFGHO010000063.1 GCA_016930085.1 Spirochaetales bacterium | reverse complement strand
TGATAAATAAGATTATTTATTGATAAATAAGACTATTTAGTGATAAATAAATTAATTTCACTGTTGAGGTTATCGACGGCCCTGCTCAAGCTGGAGGTAAGTGCGTTCATCTTTTTCATTTCTTCCGAAATTTCGGCCGAACGCTGTGAAATTTCTGATATTGCCGAAAAAACATCCTGTGAAATTGCGGTTACAACGTCGATTGCTTCGGCAATATCGCCGGCACCGTCATTGATCTTTGCGGACGTTTCGTTTACCTTCGACGATATATCGGTGAGAAGGGACATCGATTGTAAAACCTGTCCCCCCCCCGATGCCACCTCTGTTGTGGAGGCAAACACTTCCTCCAGGGCGCCGGATACATCATGCACCTCGCGTTCGATTTCCGCAAACGCCTTTTCCGTCTCATTACTGTAGTCTGTTGCGGTATCGATTTTATCCATTATGTCACCGAGCATTTCACCGATATTCCGTGCATTACGGTCTGTCGATTCGGCGAGATTCTTTATTTCATCCGCGACAACGGAGAACCCCTTGCCCGCTTCTCCCGATTGTGCGGCTTCGATAGCGGCGTTCATCGCAAGGAGGTTCGTTTTTTCAGTGATTTCGTTGATGATCGAGAGTATTTCCCCGATATTACCGATCCTGCTGTTGATGTCGAGGATAACCTGCCGTGTTTCGGAAAGAATTTCCCCTCCTTTTTTTACCGTTCTGACAAGTTTTTCCGTCGATTCCTTTTTCAGCCGGGAGATTTGTTCGATTGTCTTCAAAGAGGAAACCATCTCGTTCACGGAAACGGTCGACTGGTTGACGGCGGACGACTGATCTTCAATGTGTTCGCGTTGATCCTTGACATTTTCATTCGTCGCCTTGATCGTTCTGGTGACGGAACGGATATTTTCGTCGAGACCGCTGATTTTCTCCCTGATAAGCGATATCCGGCCGAGAATTGTGGCAAGCGTTTTGGTAATTTCAACTGTCGTTGAATCAAGTGTATTGCGGACACCGATCGATTGTCCGGAGGATTCCTTGATTTTCCGCACAATATTATTGAGTTTGGAGATAAAGCTATTGAAATTTATTGATAAAAGACCGATTTCATCCCGTTTTTTAATATCGATCGTCTGGGTAAGGTCGCCTTCACCCCTGGCGATTTCACCTATTCTGTTTTTTACCTTGTTGATCGGGCTTGTTATGAAATATCTGAGAACGATGTTGAGACCGATGATAATAAGCGCGACAATGATGAGAAGCTGGATAACGATACGGATGATCTCTTCCCTGAGGGCCTTGTGAATCGAGTCGCCGGAGAAGTAGATCTTGATCGTCCCGAGATTGATTCCTTCTTTTGTGACGGGGGAAACGCTTTCCTTGTAGGCCCCGACGATTATTTTCGTGTGTTTCAGGTTGCTGTAGTTGACGATCTCCCCACCCGCTCTCACTTTTCCCCTGATTCTGTTGTTGTCGGTAAGGATGACGGCAATGATGGTATCGTCTTTCATTTCGTTGAGGATAATGGTCTCGATCAGCTGTTCGTTTGTCCGCCACATCGGATCGGCAAAAAGAAAGCTAAGCCGTGCCTGAATTCGTTCGCTGCGTTCTTCCAGGTCTTCGGCCATTCTGGTTCGTGTGAAACAGTACGATATTATCTCGTAGATCGTCATAATGCAGAGAATGATAATGACCAGAATAAGCATGACTTTAGTGTATATCCTCACCCGATCACCCCATCTTGATATCGACACCGTCGTGTCGGCGGCACGGCTGCGGTTTCCATGAATTTTAGTATGTCGGCCACGTATATGCAAATAAAATGTACAAATTTTACCCAATGGAGACTGATGATTGATACATTATTACCGGTACCGGACGGCAATCTCCGGGGATATACCCGCGTGGTTTCAGGGTTCTTCCTGTTTTGCGGAATATACGCCGCACCGTCCCGGTGAACCCCTTGCCTTGCCATTGGGGCCGATTAGCGCTACACTCGAGAAAGCGTATGAATATTCTTTTGAAAGTCATTCCCATTGCCGTGAGTCTTCTCGTCGCCTTTTTCTTTCTTTTTTCATTGTCGCCGTTTGAATTATTCTGGCTCGATATCAGGTTCATACTGACCTCGGCCATGTACGGCCATTATGAATTATCCGATTATCTGGTCATCCTCCTTATCGATAAAAAATCCGAAGAGGCACTCGGGATTCCGGTCGAAGGGAAGCGGTGGCGGGCGTATGACAGTGAGATAATCGGGCTTCTTTCCGGGGCCGGGGCGCGGATCATCGTTTTCGATGTCGAGTTTTCGGGAGAAACGACGCCCTGGGACGAGTCGCTTTCCGGAAGTTACAGGGAAGCGGGAAATGTGATCGGCTGTGAAATCGAGGAAGGGGCGACGCTTCCCCTGTTTCGCGCGTCCCTCTTTGGCGTGGGGAACGCGACGGTCCGGTTGATCGGCGGCAAACCAAGAAAAATCGACGCATTTCCGCGGAACAGCGGACAACGGGCGCTTTCTTTTCTGGCGGCCGGGGCGTATGTCGATTCCTTTCGTCGGGAAGGCGATAGTGATGCATTTTCCCGAGCGGGAGACGAGATCGCCGAATTGAAGGAGTTCTGGATCAATTACCGATACCCCGTTCATTTCTTCCCGGTTCGCTCCTATGTCGATGTTCTGCTGTCCGAAGGGGGAAGAATGGCCGATGACCTGCGTACCCCACTCTCCCTGGTAAAGGATAAGGCGGTATTGATCGCCAAAGCCTTTGAGAAGGACAAAATTCCCCTGCCGAACACCTTCACGGGAAATGTCTACGGTGGCTTTATTCATGCGTACGGTATCGAAACCCTGCTTCAACAAAGCCGCGTGGTGCGTGTTCCGGTCTGGACAGAGATACTTTTTATTCTCGCCGTCTGTGGTGTTCTTTTTCTGGTTTGTTCATTTACCGGGAGGATCATGAACATTCTGCTTTCAATCATGCTTCTCGTTGTCGTCTTTATCGTGCAGCTTGCCGTATTCCGGGGCGGCCATGACTGGATGTTTTATTCTCCGATCTTATTCTGTGCGCTGGTTTATATCGGGGTTTATCGCTTTATCGGGAGAATGCGACTGTCGATCGAATTCGGAAACATCAAGAAAGAGATGAGATCGCTCGAACAGTATAATAAAGCACTGATGGAGACGGGGAAGATCAAGGATATCCTCACCGATACCCTCGTTCACGATATCAAGAACGCAATCGCGGCCATCGAAGGGGGACTCGCCTACATTACCGAAAAATACAAGGGTGACAGCCAGAGTCTCCGGATATTCCACGGCGCATCGATCGCCTGTACCGATATCATTAACCTCTCTTCGAATCTGCTTGATGTGAGGAATATCGAAGAAGGCGTATTCACGCTTCGGAAAGAACCGTGTTCATTTGCCATGGTAGAGGAAATGATCCGGCGTTATATCCTTTATCCGCTTTTCGATGAAAAACAGATCACCGTTACCATTGATCCGCCCCGATTCACCATGAATTTTTATGCCGATACGTACCTTTTCGAACAGATGTGCCATAACCTCTTGAGCAATGCCCTGAAATATACCCCCCAATCGGGCAGTATCCGGATTTCATTCCGCAAAAAAGACGGAACGACCTCAATTGTCTTTTTCAACACAGGCAAACCGATTCCCGACGACCAGAAAGAACAGATTTTTGAGAAATATCTCACCGGCGGGAAAAAGCGTTCCAGGTATTCAAAAGGCCTGGGACTTTATTTCTGCAGAATGGCTATGGAAATGCATCACGGCAGGATTTTTCTGGAATCCTCTGAGCAGGGCAATGCCTTCCATCTGGTTTTTCCCTCCGGGAATGGAGAACGGCCCGGATTTTCCGATCGGAATGAATAACGAAAACCCCGATGGGTACGATCAAGACAATTGTCCGACTATCGTGTTTGTATTAACCCTTTTAAAACCCGAAGAAAAATCCCGCTGAAAGCGGTATGCTGACATAACCATTGTCGATTATATGTATTTGGAATCCGGCCCGAAAGAAAAAGATTCCCTTGATGACGACAATACCCCCGCCGAAAGCAAATCCGAAAAAAGTATCGACTTCGGATTCGTCGTCATCGATATACTGTCCATTGTAAAAACCGAACATGAGGTTGAACTCAGGTCCACCTTCCGCGTAAATACCGATCATCGTTGACGGATCTGCATTGTATATGTTGTAGACGACGCTGATACCGCCGAAAAACGCGGCGAACTCGTATGCCCAGTCGTTTTTCGTGACCCGGTAATAGTCACTTGCATGATTGTTCCAGTTTATGTAATGGGCTGCGACAACAGCCTGGAAAAAAAAGGGTTCTACAATTAATATATCGATGAATCCGGTTGTCCCGACACCCACTCCCAAGCCCAGTTCCACGTCATTTTCCCATGGCGGACCAAAAGTTACGTCAAGCCCTGCCCCGATATTACCGTATAGGTGAGAACTCATAAACATGACTGCGACAAGGAGGAAGCGAGTTTTCATATTCGTCTCCTTTTTCTGTTGTCTGTCACATAAATATAATGCATTTATCCGTTTTATGTCAAAGACCGATAACATGCCGGTTATTGAGAAATAATAGTTATGAAGGTATAGACAAAAAGCGAAAAAAACTGTAATATAATAGATGAAAGGGAATTGTGTCTATGATAGATAATATTACACATACAGGTGAGCCTGACGCTCAAAAAAACCCCGCCGATCTTCAGGAACTCAACAGGATTTTCTGGGATGCGGGCCTTGATGCCATCGTTAAAGGGTATGTTTTTCATCCGGCCGTCGCCGTATTCAGGTGTCTCGTGTGCGGAAAAAGATATGAGAAAGGGATAATCTATGATGTGAACGGCTTGATGTGCGATGCGGAGAAGGCATTGAAACTCCATATAGATAAAGAACACGGATCTCTTTTTCAGTACCTGATCGGGTTTGACAAGAAACTGACTGGATTGAGCGAACAACAGAAGAATATCCTGACGTGCATGTATGAGGGGTTGAATGACAGGGAGACGGCTGAAAAGCTTACTATCGGGAGTATTTCCACGGTACGAAACCACCGGTATCAGGTACGGGAAAAGGAAAAACAGGCTACAATTTTTCTGGCGCTTATGCGTCTTCTGAAAATAAAGAACAAGGGAAATGATGATTTTATCACGATTCACAAGGGGGCAACCATGATCGATTCGCGCTATGCGATCACCGACGAAGAACGGGAAAAATTCCTCAACCGGTATTTTCCGGACGGCCTTGACGGAGCATTGAGTGAGTTTCCGAAGAAAGAGAAACGGAAGCTCGTCATTCTCAACCATATCATCAAACGGTTCGAATTGAACAGAAAGTATACGGAAAAGGAAGTCAATGACATCCTCATCCGGATCTATACCGATTATGTAACGATCCGGAGGTACCTTATCGAATACGGATTTATGGAGCGGTACCGTGATTGCAGTTATTACTGGGTGAAGGTATAGATCTTCCGCGGACAGGCGACATGAAAGAAAAATAATATATCCGAACTCCTCATATGTACTGTATCAATCATCGTCTTTCCGATATACTGTACGGATAATTAATATGTAATGAAAATCCTGTATCATGGAGGTCGATATATGGATAACGAGTGGATATGGTGGAAACACGGGGTTATCTATCAGATTTATCCCAGGAGTTTTCACGATACGAACGGGGATGGTATCGGCGATATTCCGGGCATTATCCGGAAACTCGATTACCTTGAGAATCTGAATATCGACGGCATCTGGATTTCTCCGATTAACGTTTCACCGATGTTCGATTTCGGCTACGATATCAACGATTATTATGCGATCGATCCGGTCTTTGGGACAAACGGGGATTTTGAAACCCTTATAAAAGAAGCCCATAAAAGAAACATAAGAATCATCATGGATATTGTCCTGAACCACACCTCACACCTTCATCCATGGTTTGTCGAATCACGGGCATCACGGGATAACGGGAAAAGCGGCTGGTATATCTGGCACGACGGGAAAAAGGGAAAACCGCCGAACAACTGGATGGGTGCTTTCGGGGGGCGCGGATGGGAATGGGAACCCCGGCGGAGACAGTTTTACATGCACTCGTTTTTAAAAGAGCAGCCGGATCTGAACTGGCGTAACGAGGCGATGAAAAAGGCCGCCTTTCAGATACTGACCTACTGGATGGACATGGGGGTGGACGGATTCAGACTCGATGTCATCAACTATTTCACGAAAGACAGCAGGTTCCGGAGTAATCCGTTTGCTATCGGTCCGAACCTGCGTCCGTACGATTTACAGGAGCATATCTTCGACCGGAACCAGGAGGAGAATCACCTCATTACCCGCGCGATGCGGAAGGTGACGGACGCCTATAAAGACCGTATGCTGGTGGGGGAGGTCTATGCGCCGACGCCGGATCCCGAACTCTCAGCGTCATACCTCGGGGACGGGACGGACGAACTGCATCTTGCCTTTAATTTTTCATTCATGTATACGGAAAAATGGCACGCGGAGACCTTTTACCGGGTCATCCGGCAATGGTACGACTCCATCCCGGAGAAGGGGTGGCCGTGCAATGTCCTCTCCAATCACGACAAACCGCGAAGCAGAACCCGCTTCGGGGGCGGGAAGGACAGTGATGCCAGGGCGAGGGTCGCGGCCGCTTTTCTTCTCACCGTCAAGGGGACGCCGTTCATATACTACGGGGAGGAAATCGGCATGGAGGACGGGAAGATTAAAAAGAAAGAGATCCATGATCCGATCGGGAAACGGTACTGGCCGATCAACAAGGGAAGGGACCCCGCGCGAACACCAATGCTCTGGTCCGCTGCCTCGAACGCCGGATTTTCCGGCGCGTCTCCCTGGCTTCCGCTGAACAATGGATGGGAACGGCAAAACGTGGATGCCCAGGAAAAAGACGGCACCTCCATCCTTCAGTTTTACAAAAAACTGCTTCGCGTTCGAAAAGAAAAAAAACCGCTGATGTTCGGGGAGTGGGTCGAACTGAATCACGGAAAAGAGAACTTCCTTTCCTATGAGAGGCGATGGTCCGGCGAACGGGTGCTCGTGCTTCTCAATTTCGCAAGGACGGGCTGTACGGCAGCCATCCCTCCGGGGACATGGACAACCCTGCTTTCCACACACGGCAGGCAGGGGGTAATGCCGGGATCTGAGGTGAAACTCGCGCCGTATGAGGTTGTGGTTGCGGAGTACAAACTGTGATCTGACAATGTCGGCTTTACCGGCTGTTTCCGGAAAATCATCGATATATTAACCCGCGTTGCAGGCGAAACTTTCCGCGAAGGTTTTTATTATCTTTACAACAAGCAAAACATTGAGGTAGCATGGAGGTATTATGAAATATAGCGTGTTTGGAAAAACGGGGAAAAAGGTTTCGGTACTGGGCTTCGGGTGTATGCGCTTTCCCGTCAAAGACGGCAATAATGAAAAAATCCTGGAAGATGAAATCAGGGATATGCTTGCCTGCGGCATCGAAGGCGGGATCAATTACCTGGATACCGCCTACCCCTATCACGGCGGTAAAAGTGAAGAGGTCGTCGGCAAGGTGCTCGAAAACGGATACAGGGACAGGGTCATACTCGCCACGAAAATGCCCTGCTGGCTTGTCGAAAAACCGGAAGATTTCGACAAATACCTCGACATCCAGCTCGAGCGGCTCAGGACCGATCGTATCGATTATTATCTTATCCACGGGATTTTTACGGACCGATGGCGGCGGATGAAGGAAATGGGGGTCTTCGAGTGGAGTGAAAAGGCCCGCGCGGACGGTCGCATCCGCGGGTTCGGTTTTTCATTTCATGATACGGCTGCACTCTTCAAGGAAGTCATCGACGCGTATGACGCCTGGGATCTTTGCCAGATACAGTACAACTATCTGAACGAGAATTTTCAGGCGGGAACCGAGGGACTCCTCTATGCGGCGCAGCGTAATATTCCCGTCGTGGTGATGGAGCCGCTTTTCGGCGGGGCCCTGGCGGCGCCCCCCGAACCCATAAAAGCGATGATCGATGAGGCGGGGAAAAAGCCTGCCGATCTCGCACTGCAATGGCTCTGGGACAAACCGGAAGTGACGGTTGTGTTAAGCGGCATGGGCAGTCTCGACCAGGTGAAAGAGAACATCGCTTCCGCCGGGAAGGCTCAACCGGGAAGCTTTTCCCGGGAGGACCGTCTGCTTGTCGAGCGGATACGGGAAGCGTATACCGGACTCAATCCGATTCCATGCACGAAATGCCGGTATTGTATGCCCTGCCCTTCGGGAGTCGATATACCGCGAAACTTCGAATTGTACAATCTCTGGAATTGCCAGAATCCTTATCTCGGGAGGGCGCTCTATTCGTGGCATTTTGATGAGGGATTGCGGGCAAGTGCCTGTACGGCATGCGGAACCTGCGAGGAACAATGCCCCCAGCATATACCGATCCGCGAGTGGCTGAAAAAAGTCCATGAAGCATTATTAATAAAGGAAGGAATATAGCAGGAAATTTTCGCGAACGGCAGGCTTTTTTACATCGTGCATGTTCCGGAAAGGATAATATGCCGGGTGTTTGTTGCATATGGCAATCGAATGTGATAATTGTTGAATATCGGTTTATAAAAAGGAAAGGGAGGAATATATGAAATACAGAACGCTTGGTAAAACGGGATTTACCGTTTCCGAAATCTCTCTCGGGACCTGGCAGGTGGGCGGCAGGTGGGGTGAGCCCTTTAACGACGGGAACGCAGAGGAGATTTTACATGCGGCCGTCGATGCGGGGGTCAATTTCATCGATACCGCGGATGTCTACAGTGACGGTCTTTCAGAGGCGGCCGTCGGGAAGGTGATAAAACAGAGAAAGGAACGGGTGTATGTCGCCACCAAATGCGGAAGAAAGATCTACCCGCATACGAACGAAGGGTATACGCCTGATGTCTTGCAGTCATATGTGGAAGACAGCCTCCGGAACATGAAACTCGATTGTATCGATCTGATCCAGCTTCACTGTCCGCCGACTGAGGTCTATTACCGGCCGGAGATATTCGAACGGTTCGATAAACTGAAATCCGAGGGCAAGATACGAAACCTGGGGGTAAGCGTCGAAAAAGTCGAAGAGGCGCTGAAAGCGATCGAATATCCGAACGTCACCACCGTCCAGATCATATTCAACATGTTCAGACAGCGGCCTGCCGAACTATTTTTTTCACAGGCGAAAAAAAAGAATGTCGGGATTATCGTCCGGGTACCCCTCGCAAGCGGTCTGTTGAGCGGTAAATTCACCGGAAAAACGACATTCGCCGAGGGCGACCACCGGAATTTCAACAGAAACGGGGAGGCGTTCGACAAGGGGGAAACCTTTTCCGGTGTCGACTATGAAAAAGGACTCGAGGCAGTGAAAAAGCTTGAGTGTATTTTCCCGCCGGGAACCGCGCTCGTGGAAAATGCCCTGCGGTGGGTGCTGATGTTCGAAGAGGTAAACTGCGTTATCCCGGGCGCGTCGAAGAAGGAACAGGTCGTCTCGAACGTCAAGGCGTCCGATGCTGCGGCCCTCACCGAAAGTGAAATGAAAAAAGTGAAAGAACTCTATGATTCCATGATACGATACCCGGTCCATTATCTGTGGTAACAAAGCGATAGTACCCGGTTTTGCGTAAAAGAAACGCCCCGAAGCATGTTCATGCCCCGGGGCGTTTTTATATGACTGGAAGCGTATCCCTTACGGATCCATTACCCTTCCCGCAAAAAGTATTGTCCCCGTCGAGTTTTCCCTGATAAAGAAAATAAACGGTCTCGAGAGTGTCATGGTGATGGGCTGCGGGGCGGAGGGGGGCATGATAATCGCCGTTGCCGCCGCGGCCTCCGTTCCTTCCTCGTCGACCGCGATCACCGCTTTGTGAATGACATCGCCGATATAGAGACGGTCCGCCGTCGTGATGCCGGTAAAATCGGCATTCAATGAAAACGGCTCCTGCATTCCGAGATCTGCAAGGACGGCTTTTATCGAATCGCCCCACTTGAAATCGAATTTGGGCATGGAGATTGTCAACAGACTTACATCGAGTGAGCCGATCATCCCGGAGAGGGTTTCCTGCGTGAGGGATGATTCGACCGACCTGAACATGCCGGCTTCCGGGAGAATGACAATCATCGAGGCCCGTCTGCCGTAATAGGGGAGTTGCGCGAGGATATATTGGCCCGGTACTTCCGCCGCCGTTACCCTCATCGTCTGTTTCATCATCTGGACGGTGGTCGTCGAGTCGTCGAGACGGGTAAATGACGCCGCGGTCGTGTTCGAAGGGGTGAATTTGTTTTCCCAGCTCGCTTTGAAATAGATCGCGTTGGTAAGGACGAGTCTCGTCAATGTATCGACGGATCCTGGCGGAAGAAGATCGGTGATTTTCTGTTCCGTCTTTTCGCTTACCCAGTCATTGATGACAAGACGTGAGGCATCCGGATCGGCCATGAAGTCGAGTGCGTTGAGACCCGCGCCATAATTGACCGCGAGGATGTCGAGGAAGTCCTCAAGAAACGAGAAATTCTTTTGCCCCCAGATACTGTTCGCGATGTTAATGATGAATTGGTCGCCGCTCGATCCCGACGCGATGTACGTTCCGGGTTTGGCGATTTCAAGGTCGATCGCATTGAAGGTGTTATGAAGGGCTTCCTGTTCGAGGGTAAAATGAAGGGTATCGCTCATTTCCGCGGCCGTTTGTCCTTTTGCACCGGCGTAACACATGGCGAAAGCGACCGAGATGCTGTATGGTGAAAAAATGATATTATCATCGCCGCCGGCAATGGCCCTGTAAAAATCCAGGGCGAATTCGGTGTTTCCGTCGACCAGCGTCTCGATCTGTTCGTCCCCTGCCGAGGGGGCGGTTTCGCGGGAAGCACCGGAAACGATGATCTCGATCTCACCCGTCCCGCTTTGTCCGGGAAATGACGTGATCAATCCCACGTAATATTGGGCGATGAGAAGGGCATCGACGATATTGACGGTCCCGTCGGCATTCACATCGGCCAGGGAAGCCTGAAAGCCCGACGGACCCGAACCCACGTAATATTGGGCGACCAGAAGGGCATCGACAATATCGATACTCCCGCTTCCGTTCACATCACCAAGCGTCCCCGCCGTCTGTGCGGAAAGCAGGGTGCCTGTAGTTATTACCACTAATATGACAGTTCCATAGATCAGCTTTTTCATAATCCGTTCCTCCGTTTCTTATTGTATCACATAATATAATATCAGGAAAGAAAATAATATCGACCGAGCGGGTAGGATCGGACGCCGGCGGGCAGGGTTCAGGCACATGGTGACAAGCGGGTTTGCAAATCAACAACCGCATGTATTACGGGTGGTTTTTTACGCCCGTTTGTTATACAATAGTAATATTCACGAAAAGCTGCCTGTATCAAAATATTGTGAGGGGGTAATGTCATGAAAAGAAGGGTCGTTCTGTTTCTCTGTGTTTTGGCGGGATACTCCGTGTGTGCGATCGCGGACAATGTCGCGGAGTTTGATCTTGTCTTCAGACGGATGGCTGAAAAACTCACGGCAGTGGAAAGCAGGCTGCCGGAAAAGACCGTCGCGGTGTACGGCTTTGACGTGATTGGACGGCCCGGCGACAGTTATGCCGTCTACGCAACGGAAAAACTCACCCATGAACTCGTCAATACCGGTTCGCTTCTTGTCATCGAACGCTCTAGAATAAGCGAGGTGCTGGAGGAACAGAGTTTTTCCTTGTCCGGTATGGTCGATGCCGGAACCGCCGCCCGTATAGGGAAAATACTTTCGGTGGACGCGGTCATCATCGGGAGTATCCTTGTCACCGAGTCACGTACGGAGTTTATCGTTCGTGTCGTCGAGAGTGACAGGGGAATTATTCTTTGCTCGGTGGATGATCATGTTACGGTCACCATAACGGCGGGAGAAGAAAACCCGGACGATGGCTCGAACGGGACCCATGACGGACCGGCAATCACCGTCCCCAAAAAAACGTACCAGAAATCGGAAAAAATTACCGTTGGTTTTACCGGCCTGCCGGGAAACAAAACGGACTGGATTACCCTGGTCAAGGCATCCGAGCCCGACGATACCTATGCACAGTGGTCTTATACCGATGGAAAAGAGGACGGCTCGGTTACCTTTAACGGCGTGGTACCCGGCGAATACGAGATACGGCTGTATTTTGACTGGCCCGCGGGCGGTTATGTCGTACAAAAACGGTTGACAATTACCGTACAATAAAAATAAAACGATTTCAGGCCGCGCATGGCATGACGATGCCGCGCATGGCATGACGATGCCGCCAAACTCACGCGGGTTAATATTCGTTCGGATTGGTCTGCAGCAGCTTTTTCAAACATAAAACCAGAGCGGCTGTCTTTAATTTTATTCTCCTCCCTTTACGGTCGAGGAGGGATTTGTTGTTCGTCGACAAGCTCGAACATGTCTGTGCCCGATTTATCATAACATGTCCGGCCGGTTTCTTTTATGATTTCGATGCGTGTCACTCGTTTATTCGAACATTGCCAGTCGTGAAAACGTATCAGCCTTCTCCTGTTCCTGTAGCAATGCCATGAGGCATCGCTTTGGCCGAGGTAGATGCAGTCCGGTTCAGGCGGCTTTTTTGCGGCCGGCGGGACGATCACCGGTGGCGCTTCGGGTGTCGGGGGAGAATCGGTTGCTGCCGTATGGGGTGCGTTCGATGACTGTAAAGGAAGAATGTCCCGTTCGCGTTGCGGTACCGCCGTATAATGTGAAGTGGAATGTATCCGTGGGCCGCTTTCCTTTCGATCACCGTTTTGTGTTCTCTTTTCTTTATATACGATGATCAAAACAAGCAATATAGTCGAAACGATGATGACAAAGACGAGCAGGAATATTGTCAACAATACTTTTTTGCGCTTCATCCGATTTCCGCCGGTTTTTCACGATATCGAAAACCGTTGTTGTCAGGTTTTGAATTTATTGACAAGCGATTCGACATTACTTATATTCTGCAAATTTTCACTCTCTGACGCCGCCATGGCGCGGATCGTAGCATCAATGTCATTCAAACTAGCGGTAATACCGGTCATATCGTATTTAATATTATCCGAAAGGGGAGAGATAGTTTTAAGCGAATCAAATATACTTAGAACCCGGTCCGTCATTGTCTTCGTCGAATCGGTGACGGTAGTGGAAATGACCAGCAGGACTTTCAATGACGCCATGGTTTTATCTCCGATTAACGAGATTTCTTTCATTGCGTTTTTTATTTCATTCATATAGGCATTCACCCCTTCGATCTCCGACAGGATATCGTCAAGGTATTCGCCCGTTTTATTCGACGATGCTTCGGATATTTTAATGTAATCCATTACGGCATTAACCGATTTCGATATTTCCTTTGTGTTTTGTACCGTATTTTCGGCGAGTTTTCTTATTTCCGCTGCAACAATGGCGAATCCCCTGCCTTTTTCACCGGCATGGGCCGCCTCTATTGCGGCGTTCATTGCCAGTAAATTCAATTTTGCCGAAATGTTATTAATAACGGCAAGGATGTCGTGGATGACATTCGCCGAATCGGTTATTTTTTCTATGACATCGATGGTTTTTTCCATTTCGCTTTGGCCCGAGGCGGCCGTATCATGAAGGGCATCTATTATTTCCATCTTGTTTTCCGTTATCATTGCGATATTCTGAATAAAAAATATCATTTCTTCGACGGATGCGTACGATTTATTGATTTCCTGCGATTGGGAGAATATGTGTTTTTTCGCGTCCTGAAGGATTACATCGATTTTGCCGGAGGATTCGTTTGATCTGGTTATCTCTTCATTAAGGGTTTCTGTTTTGGTATTCATCTCCGCCATATGTCGGTGTATTTTTTCCATTAATGCCTTTGATGCTTTCGAGGAAGCATCCAGATTCAGGCTGATGTCACGGCCTTTCCTGACGGTTTGCCCGATTTCCGATATGATTTTTTGAAGGGACGACATAACCAGATTAAAATTATTAATCAGTTTGCCAATCGCGTCGTCGGATTCGATCCGTATTTTTTTTGTCAAATCTCCATTCAGATTGGAAATATCGAGCAGTTTCCCGGAAAGTATTTTTATGACCCTGATTATGGTGCTGTTGCCGATAAAAAAAGAAAATCCGCCGACGATAATACCGGCAACAATACAACAGACAACGAATGTCATTCTGGAAACGGTGTCTCTGTAGGTGACGAAGAGATTGGTAAAAATTGGAAATATTATTCCGATCAATATTCCAAAACCGATCGATAAAATGAAGTATAGTCTGATATAGCTCTTTCTGATCAATCCCCACCTCGATACCGTTTATTCCGGATCAAATTCCATGATAAATAAAAAACGCAAGTCCTTCCGCCTTCATTCGATGACGAGAAATCGACAGCCGAATAAAATTCCGGTATTGTTATAAAAAAGCACCCCTAACCTTTGGCAATAATCTGCTTCGCTTTTTCCACATTGTTGGGGAACAGATCGCCGGGAACTTTCTCTTTCCCAAGGGCCTTAAAAACCATATACCGTGCACAGCCGGAATTATTGGTTTTACAATAATTCTGTTTCATAATCGAGGCGATCGAGGGCATATTTCCCATTTTATCGTTAAAGAATATACAGCCTCCCAAACATTCGCAGTCGGCCATCTTCATCCTCCTTGCAATATATATGAAAAAATATAATAAAATTTCCATGATTTTTCAAATATTTTTACCGGCGATGGATATACCGGGGAATCATGCCCGGATTGGGTCCTTGATGCCGGGAAAGCGGATGATGTCAGGGACATCCTGATCATAATGAATTTTCACAGGCGGGCGAAAATAATACTTCCGTGCGGAAGGAATACGATGTATGATGTACAAATGGAAAACAGGATAGTTTCGGATATTAAAAAACAGGTCGTTATCCTCTTGAAAAATATCGATGAACTCTTTTCCTCGCTGGATGACGGAATGCTCGATAACGCGGCCGGGCGATGGCCCTTGTGGCGGCAGCTGTACCATATGCTTCACTCCATGGATCAGTGGTTCGTGAATCCGTATCGGTATACCGATCATATGGGCGGGGGGGCCGATGTTGCCGGGCTTGTTGAGGAAACGGCGATAAAACTGTCGAAAAATGAGCTTTCGGACTATTATTCGGATATCAGGGTAAAAATAGAGGATTACCTGAACGGACTCGATGCGGCAATGTTGAAGGAAAAACCCGGCGGGTGTCCCTTTACGAGGTTCGAACTCGTACTCGGGCAGACGAGGCATATCATGTATCATATCGGCCTGATCCACGGCATTATGCTTGTTTCATGGAATGTGCTTCCCGGCTATCACGGGCTTTCGGGGAGCGTGAAACCGGGTGCGGATTGACGACCGCCCGGGCGCGTCTTTTATGGTACATTATTCTCCGTTTTTTTTCACGTCTTCCAGGTACGCGAGAAACTTGTCTTCAAGCCGGCAGTCCTTTATCGATGTTTTCACTGATTCGGGAAGGGTTTTCGCTTCTTCCAACCTCCCGGAAACATACAACGCGTCGAGAAGAAACCAGGAAATATACGGCGTGAGAGCGGGGATACCGTTTTCTTCAAGCAGCCGCCTGAACAGGGGGATCGCATCCGGATATTCGGCAAGGTAATAATGGGAAAGTCCGAGCATTAAATCCAATGTGTCGTGGAAATAGGGGGGAGTACCCCGTTTTTTAATATCTTTTTCGATAATGTGCTTCGAGTCGATGAAGTGCCTGAGCGCGTCTTCATAGTTGCCGAGACCGAAATAGCAAAATCCCTTTTTCAGTTCGAGTTCACCCGGCAGGTAACCGGAGACGTTTCCGGCCGGGATATCGAGCAGCATGATCAGCTCGGAGGAGTAGTCGGGATTGAGGTCCTCTTCAGTTTCATAGGTGAACAGGTCCCTTTCGTGATTGATAAAAAGATCGCCCCGTGAAGCGAGGTCGACATCTTCTTCATCAGTAAAGAGGGAGTTCGAAGCTTCCTGGATAAGTTCCATCAAGGAACGGAACCAGTCCGATTCCTTTTTTCTGGTTTCAAGAGAAATGATTTTTTCGATCGAGAGTTCGGATGACGACGGTATCTCCTTTGTCACCTCCATGACCGTGATCGTGGCCCTGCCGTCGTCACCTGTTTTGATAACCGAATTTTTATACAGGTATTCCCCTTCTACGACCTCGATGAACGATCCGTTACCGAACGAATCGATGCGGACATCCCCCGAATAAGAGATCACGTTTCCAACCGAAGCGTCATCCCCACGGGCGATTGAAGATATGATTATAAACAGAAGTAAAAACAGGTGTGTTTTTTTCACCATTGTCGTCCTCCTTTTATCCGGCATACCATTGCGCCGTTGTTTCACCACCGCCGTCCCCGTTACGGCGGGCCCGTTAGTTTCCGCAGACCCGGATACCCGTCATGATAATTTTTTCAACCGCCTGCTGAGCGTGGACGGTGTAAGACCCAGAATCGGGGCCGCGAGCGACTGGTTTCCGTGTGATTTTTCAAGGGCCTTTTTCAGAAGAAACTCCTCCATTTCCTTGAGAGTCGGCAACTCCCCGTTCGACGTCAGGATACCGAGTATCTTTTTCCCGCCGGATTTCCGTTTATCGTCCGTTATTATCATCGAAGCATCGGTATGTTCTCCGATATATGATTCAATCGCATCCGTTGATATGCTGCCGCCTTTTGAAAGACTCATGGCATTATAGAGTATTGATTCGAGTTCGCGAACGTTTCCCGGATAATGGTAGGTTGCGAGCAGTGAATAGAAATCGTCGGAAATCTCCGGCTTTTTCTTGTGAAGCGACTGGCATGCTTTTTCGATAAAGTAGTCGGCAAGAAGCGGTATATCGGAAAGCCGTTCCCTGAGTGGGGGGACATGGATATAATGGGTCATCAACCGGTAGTATAGGTCTTTCCTGAACGCCCCCTTGTTGTATTTTTCCTTCAGATCCGTATTTGTCGCGACAATAATCCTGACATGGGATGTTACCGCCTTGTCCGAACCAAGGGGATAATACTGGTTCTCCTGAAGAAACCTGAGGAGTTTTACTTGTGATTTTTCTTCGAGGTCGCCGATTTCATCCAGAAAGAGGATTCCCCCTTCGGCTTCCTTTAAAAACCCCCTTCTTTCGGAATCCGCGCCGGTGAAGGCCCCTTTTTTATGCCCGAAAAGGGTATCAGCGAACATTGTATCGTCAAGCCCCGCGATATTGACGGGGACAAAAGGCCCCGTTCTTCCGCTTACCGTATGAATCGCCTGGGCGACAAGCTCCTTTCCCACACCGCTTTCGCCCGTTATGATCACCGGCTTGGGGCTTCCCGCAATCGCCTCGACATAACGGAATATCGACAGGATCGACTCGTGCGAGGTTACGATATGGGAAAAGGCTTCCGGTTTTTCCAGATCCCTTTTGATGCAGCGTTGGCCGAGTCGCTTTACCTCCTCCTGGAGTTGACCGAGTTCCACCGCGCGCTTGATATTTGAAACAAGCCTGTTGATTTCCACAGGCTTGATCATGTAGTCATATACTCCTTTTTGAACGCAATCGATCGCCGTATCGATGTCTTTTGACGCAGTAATGACGACAAGTGGTATTTCCGGATAGTTTTCCCTTATCAGGTCGATCAATTCCTGTCCGGAAACATAGGGCATTGAAAGGTCGAGTATTACAACGGCGTAACTCCGTTCCGACAGCAGGGACATCACTTTTCTGCTGTCACGGCACAATGAAAGATTGGTAATGCCCCGTTTGTTCAGGGCCATATCGTATCCGTCGAGGATTTCCTGTTCGTCGTCGACAATTAACACCGGTTTTTCCGGACTGTGATACGCATTCATATTTTTTTCTTTTCCTGTCTTCCTGTTTTTCCCGCCGTTGCCTCATAAAGACCTTGATGTTCAAAAAAATACTCTATATCATAACATATAACAGGTATTTTAACAAGTAGGAAGTATATCGTGGAAGTCGCAAGCAGTGCCGGAATACTCCTCGTCGATGACGAGGAGCATTTCAACATGATTACGATAAATCTTCTCAAACTCGACGGGCATGATGCTTCCGCCGTCTGTTCCGCGGAAGACGGATTCCGTTTTCTCGAAGAACACCGTGAGACGGATATTGTTCTCCTCGATATCGATCTGGGGGACGGTATGAGCGGAACGGAGGCCCTTCCCCTGATAATCGAACGATACCCCACCGTCCAGGTGGTCATGCTGACATCGAATGTCACCCTCGATACCGCACTCGATTGTATGAAGAAGGGCGCGTTCGATTACCTGACCAAACCTTTTAAAAAAGAAGTCCTCATGAAGATCATTCCGGCCGCCCTTTCAAGAAAAAAGCTGATCCGGCTGAGGGATCTCTATCTCGAAATTCTCGTTCACGATCTCAAGAATCCGCTTCAAAGTATTTCAATGGGACTTGATGCGGTCGATGCCGATGAGGAGGCGGTCCGTGAAAAGGCTTTGAACCTTGCGCGGTACGGATGCTGGCAGATCGGCAGCATGATTTCGAATATTCTCACGATTACAAGATTCGAAAAGGCGTCTCCGTCACTTGAATTCGAGGAGTTCTTGTTTGAAAAGGAAGTTCAGGATCATCTCGGTTCGCTCATTCAACGGATGCATTTTGCCGGAAGGAAATTCGCGGTGATCCTCGATAAAAAGAAAGACATCATACTGGGAACGGATAAAATGCTTTTTTTGGGCATCCTTTCCAACCTTATAAGCAATGCGATCCGTTTCACACAACATGGCGATTCTATTACGGTCACGGCGGGGAAAAAAGACTCTCGACATATCGAAGTGAAGGTCGTCAATACGGGCTCGTTTATCGAGGACCATCTCCGGGATAAAATATTCGACAAATTTTTCGCTTCAGATTTTCATACGGAGAACCGGAAGCAGAATTTCGGTCTGGGGTTGACGTTCAGCAAGCTGGCCGTAGCCGCACTCGGCGGAGATATACGTGTCGAAAGCCGGCGGGACCCGATGGAAACCGCTTTTATTTTCACAATACGCAATCACCGAAAGTGATGGTGAGAAAGCGTCCGGCGGTATCTTCGTTATTCTATTCCTCCCCCCCATACCATTGATTCGGGTAGGTGAATATGGTATAGGGCGGTGAAGGCAGATTCTCGTACACTTTTTTTATAATATCGACCGCGAAATATGACGCACCGTCGGAGTCCGCGGCATGGAGAAGAACACCGAACGAGTGTTTGTCAAACCACCCGATCGCATCGGTATTTCTCATGCGCGCCTTGACGATATCGGTGAACTTCCTGATCTCTTTTCTGCTATTGTCGCGGGTTGTAAATAAAAGAAGGGAAAACACGTTCCCGTTTCTCGCATACCGTATCTGCTGCATTTTTAAAAGAAAATGAAACTCGTCTTTTGCCATTATTTTTTTTTTGACAAACGCTGCGGGTTTTGCCGCATCCGGATATCGTTTTTTTCTTTTTTCTTCTCGCATTCCGTTGTTCCTTATCTCTCAATAATAGAGTCATTTTTTTTACTTTTCCGCTTGCATTGCCTGCTATATACTAACTATAGCAGCGAGAGGGAAAGGCACAATAATTCCCTAGTTTGATTTTAGTATAAAAGTATAAAAAAAAGGTACTATATTTTTCTAGTTCCATGAATTAACCGTAGCACTTTTGTATGAAACCGAACGTAAAAGTGCTGCATTTTCCCCTACACCTCATAAAGGACGCGGTAAACGATTTCATCGAAGCAGGTTTTTTCGCAGTGAATCACCAGACACTTTAAATGCGCGTCAATCTATCTTCCGGTCAATTGTTGAAACGACGTCGCTTACTCTTGTTCGGAAACCATGATCTCCACCCTGCGGTTGAGGCTGTCCTTCGACCGGTCGGCTGTCGCGGGTTTTCGTGCGCCGAATCCTTCATATGAAGCGAGCGTATCCGTTATTGCCCCGTTTGAGACAAGCCGGGAGCGGACCGCTTTGGCCCGTTCGACCGAAAGCGCTTCCTGTTCTTCGTATGTCCCGTATTTTGCCGTATGTCCGGTGACTGTTATCTCGATTTCTCCCACATACCCTGAAAGAACCCCGGATATCCGGTCGATCGTTTTCACGGCATTTTCCGTCAGTCTGCTCGAGTTCGGGCTGAAATAGACGGGACCTATTTCGCGAACGGCCTCATTTATCGTATCGATGTCCAAAACCGGTTCCGTTATTGTCGATTCTTCGGAGACTGACGTTTCTTCTTCCGTCACTGCTTCCGAGACCTCTTCTTCCGTTACCGCTTCTGATGCGGTCTCGTCTTCCGTTTTTTCCGTCCGGGGGATTTCGGTAACTGCCGGAACCTTTGCTTCCCATGGTTTTATCACAAGGAAGAGTAAAAGCAAAGCGATAACAAGGATAACGGCAATACCCGCGACAATGAGGGGAAACGGTTTGCTTTCTTTTTCTTCCGGAGTGGACTCGGTTTCCTCTTTTTCTTCCGTTTTTTCAGTATCCGATGCGGTGGTAAGTCGAGTCGAAGAGGATTTGTCTGTCTGATATGTCCGTGAGTCAAAATCAAGTTTATATTCGCCTTTCGACGTGTACCTGATATCTTCCCGGAGGACCGTCGTTTCGATGGTCTCTTCTTCTCCCTCGCCGCTCTTCTTTACTTCCCGGATTTCCTCTTTTTTTATCGTTTTCGTTTCCTCGACCTCCTGCGCTTCCTCTTCCTCTCTCATCTCCGGGTGCCATCGTCTGTACGGGATTTCCATCTGCCCGCACGGTTCTTCTTTGTTGAATACAAGCACTTTGAGGTCCCGCTCTTCATCCGAGGTTATGACGAGGTTGATTCGCGGTTCTCCGGCATTTGCGGGGGGGATATTATGGATAATTATTTTTCCGATATACGAATGTGTCTTTTCCTTGCCCTTTTCCGTGATCAGGTAAATCTCGACCTCTGCGGTTTTCTGGTTATCCACGATTGTCGTCACGGCAATCCGCGCCCCTTCCGCCGTTGAGGTGTCTCCCACCGAATAAATTGAATTATCATAAAGCCTTATACCTACATTAAACATAATCGTTTCCTTTTACGAAGATTATTCTTTGTCATTATAGCTGATTGTGAAGAAAATGAACAGAAAAAAAAACAGGAACAGAAAAAAAATTAAGGTAGTGCGGATCGTGAAAATAAAAAGAACTTGAAACAACCTCATAATATCGATACATTATGAGAGAAAAACGTGTACAATTGTCGTATATTCCATGGTTATCGGGCTATCGTCAAAGATAACCGGCAAATTATTATTGAAAAATATCGTGTGCGGGCTCCGCGTGCGTGAGAAAATCATCATTGTACGCACATTCATTTAAAGGGGCCGTTTCCCCTTTCATATAAAAAAGGAGATAGTAAATGTCCAATAACAACAATGAGATGAATGAAGAAATAAATCAGGCATTACAACCGATTCATTCATGTATCAATGAAATAGGAAAACGGGTTGTCGGACAAAAGGATATGATCGAAGGATTGCTTATGGGGATTCTGGCCGGGGGCCATGTTTTACTTGAAGGAGTGCCCGGTCTCGCGAAGACCCTGGCCGTGCAAACCCTGGCGGACGTCTTCGACGTCAGCTTTAAACGGATCCAGTTTACCCCCGATCTGCTGCCCGCGGATCTTGTCGGTACCATGATTTTCAGACCGCAGACAGGGGAGTTTGTCCCGCGGAGGGGGCCGGTTTTTGCCAATATTGTGCTGGCGGACGAGATCAACAGGGCGCCGGCGAAAGTCCAGTCCGCTTTACTCGAGGCGATGCAGGAACGGCAGGTCACGATCGGAGAGCAGACCTTCAGGCTTAACGAGCCCTTTTTTGTCCTCGCGACGCAGAATCCGATAGAACAGGAAGGGACATATCCCCTCCCGGAAGCCCAGCTGGACCGGTTTATCCTCAAGATAATGATACGTTATCCCGCGTTTGACGAAGAGGTGAATATCGTGAAGAGGGTCGGTATTGAAAAGGACATACCCGTGAGGAAAATGCTCGATTCGGACGCTATCCGGAATCTGCGATCCGTCGTGGACCGTATTCATGTCGATGAGCGAATCATCCAGTATATTGTCGCGCTTGTTTCGGTTTCACGGGAAAAAGAACGAAAAAGATCGGATTTTAACCGGTATATCGAATTCGGCGCTTCACCGAGGGCATCCCTTTATATGTATCGTTGTGCAAAGATCAAGGCCTTTTTTGAAGGCCGGTCTTTTGTCATTCCCGAGGATATCAAGGCCGTCGCGACGCCTGTTCTCAGGCACAGGATCATCCTCAATTACGAGGCGGAATCCGAAGGACTCTCGACGGACGACGTGATTGTGAAAATCCTCGGTTTCGTGAATGTTCCGTAAGGCAAGAATGGAAAGCGCTGCATTTTTTAACAAGGTCAGAAAGATCGAAATTATCGCATCCCGGCTGGTCGAAAGCCTCATGTCCGGTAATTACCGTTCGATTTTCAAGGGCCAGGGGATCGAGTTCGACGAGGTAAGGGAATATGTGTACGGCGATGATGTGCGGCTTATCGACTGGAATGTGACGTCCCGGATCGGCTCTCCATATACAAAAACCTTCAGGGAAGAACGGGAGCTCACCCTCTTTCTTATTGTCGATCTTTCAGCATCGATTTTTGCGGGATCGGGGGCAAAAAGCAAACGGGAGATCGAAAGCCTCGTTTTCGCAATTCTGGGCCTCTCGGCTATTCTCAATAATGACAGGGTCGGCGGAATTTTTTTTTCGGACAGAATCGAACACTGGGTGCCGCCGTCAAAAGGCAAGAAGCATGTCCTGCGTCTTATCAACGATCTTATCAGGCTGGCACCGCAGGGAAAAGGATCCGATCTCGCCCTTGCTTTACGGACGGTCGGAGAAACACTCAAACGGAAGGGAATCTGTATTATTGTCTCCGATTTTAAAACATCCGATTATCTGGATGAACTGTCACTCTGCGCGCGCAAGCATGATTGTATTGCCGTCAAGGTCTATGATCCCGCCGATTTCCGGTTTCCCGACACGGGGACATGGGAACTGGAGGATCCGGAGAATGGAAGAAAAATGCTCGCGGGAGGGGTGATGCGTTCATTCAAGGAGCGGTACAAGACATTCAATGAAACCCGTCACTGCCAATGGCTCGAAAACCTGGGCAGGCGCGGCGTGGAAACACTGGAAATAAGTACTTCCGATGATCCCGGTATGAAACTTTACCAGTTTTTTCAGAAAAGAAGGATGAAAACCGGTTCATGAAACAATTGTCTCTTTGTCTCTTTTTTATCGCGGGTCTTCCTTTATTTCTTCATTCACAGGAAAACTATAGTTTCGAGACAATCACCTTTCTGCCTCCGATGTACTATATCGGTGACGAGGTCGAACTCAGACTCAAGGTCGTTATCCCCGATAACTACGAAATTACAAAGACCGAACGGGAAATCAATAACGAGTGGATAGACGTGAAACGAATTTTGATCTTTCCGCCACGCAAAAGGGAGGGAAAGAAAATATATGAGGTGCGGATCTTTTTTGTCTCGTTCAAACCGGGGAATCTTTCCCTGCCTGATATCCCGCTTGGCGTGATCGTGCTGAAAGACATACAGATCGATACCCTTTCCGTTTTTACCGGAAAGCAGAGAACGGAGAAACTCACGCCGCCCAGGGGTCAGCTTGAACTTCCGTATACATGGGTAAAGATCGGCCTGATCGTTCTCCTTATCATTCTCGTTTCCGTGCTGTTTGTCATTCTTATAGTCTTTTTGCCGAGATGGATGATGTTCGCAAGAAATCTTTATTTGAAGAATCTTCCCGTCAATAAATTACGCCGCGGTCTGGCAAAGCTGAAACGGGAATGCGCTTCCATGCATTACCGGGATTTTTTTATCGGTCTTTCCGTCCTGATAAGGGAATATTTAAATAACAGGCTGTATATTCCCGCCCTCACCTCGACGACGGCGGAAATATCGAGGGTATCTTCCGCTTCGATTATGGAGGCAGGGGTCGGCAGGGAGATTGTCAAGATACTCACCCTTTCGGATTTTATCAAGTTCGGCGGACGTGTGTCGAATGAGGGTGAAATGTGCGCGGTGATCGACAAGGTTCACTTTCTCGTCGATACGATCGAGGAGGAAAAGAAACATGTTGAACCTTGAATATCCCGTTTACCTTGTTTTATTTCTCGCCTTACCCCCGGCCGTCTATCTTGTCCATTTCAGGCGCAGAAGGGGAGGGGTTATTCGTTTCAATTTTACTATATGGAAGGAAAACGGATTCAAACAAAAGGTCAATGCCGCACGAATATTCGAGGTCCTGCTGTGGATATTTTTCTGGATCGGGTTTTCGCTTCTCATTGTCGCATTTTCTGGGCCCGTTGTAGTGGAAAAAGAGAAGATTTTTCTGACAACGGGTATTGATATGGTCATTGTACTGGATGAATCGCCGAGTATGGCCGCGCCGGATTTCGAACCCAGAAACAGATACGAAACGGCAAAAGACGTAATACGGTCGTTTACGCAGTCACGGGAAAACGACCAGATTGGTCTGGTCACATTCAGTTCAGAGGCGGTCCTTCGCGTTCCACCAACCCTTCACTATGAAATCCTGGAACAGACACTGGAAGAATTACAGATTATGGAACTCGGAGAGGGAACGGCGATCGGAATGGGGATCGCCGTCGCCGTGCTTCATTTGAAATCGAGCCGGGCAAGGGAAAAGGTGATTATTCTTCTCACCGACGGCGTCAACAACGAGGGAAAGATAGGTCCGGAAGAAGCCGCCCTTGCGGCTTCCGGTCTGGGAATTCGTGTTTATACGATTGGAATCGGAAAGGAAAGCGATATCGAATGGACGATAAAGGACCCGAAAACGGGGATCGAATATAAAGGGTGGAGCGGGGAGTTCGATGAAAAACTGTTAAAAAAAATCGCAGATCTTACCGGGGGTAAATATTACTATGCGGGAGATCCGTGGGCCCTGAATGCCGTTTTTGAAGAGATCGATTCGAAGGAAAAAACGGAAAAACGCGTCAGGATGTATGTAAACAGAACCCCGCGCCATGAGATTTTTATCATCCTTGGATTTCTCATGGTTGTACTGAGTTTCATCGGGCGAAAATGGTTTTTACAGGAGATGTTTTAGTCGTATGGTGATTGATAAACCCGAATATCTCTGGCTTTTTCTTGTTCTCGCACCCGTGGTACTTCTCTCATATTATAATTACAGAAACGGGAAAAAAGATCTGCAGGAACTTGCCGGAACATGGCGGTTCGAGTCGCTTTTCCCCATCTATCAGGTGAAGCAGTTTTTCATTCTCTTCTTTTTTCTCCTCTTCCTTGTTTTTACGTTTCTGGCGCTTGCCGATATCAAATGGGGCCAGCGGTTTGTTCCCGACGACCGTGAGGGTTATGAAATCGTGATCTCACTCGATGTTTCCCAGAGTATGCTGGCGGATGATATCAACCCGAGTAGGCTGAAGGCGGCGAAACGTATCATTCAACGTCTTATTGATCGTATGAAGGACGCGAAATTCGGTGTCGTGATCTTCAAGGGTGAGGCGGTGAGGATATGGCCCGTCACGGATGATTTTCAGGCGATAACGCTTTTCCTCGAAACGGCCGGCCCGGATCTTATCACCACATCTGGATCGAATATCGAACGGGGTATCACCTGCTCCCTGAATACGTTTCATGAAGCGGGGAAATACCGTGCTATTATCCTTTTCACCGATGGGGAGAATCTGCATGGCGATCCCCTTCCGGAAGCGAAGAAAGCGGGGGCGCGGGGAATACCGGTGATTCCCGTCGTGTGCGGAACGGAGAAGGGGGCCAGAATATTCCGCAATGACGGAAGCGCCGTCAGGGACAGGAACGGTGAACGGGTTGTTTCCACGATAAACCGAACGCTTCTCGAGCACATTGCGGCTTTATCAGGGGGCAAGCTGTTCGAGATATATAATGCCGAGCGCATACCCTTTGAATTACTTTCGATTGTCACCGATATCGAGGATGAAAACCTCGACAAAGGACTCAAGCTGGTGAAAAACGAGGGATACCGACTTTTTCTCTTTCTTGGCATGCTATTTCTCCTGCTATCACTCATCACAAGAGGTATACGATGGAAAGATATCATATAGTATATGCGGTTATTATTGCAGCCTTACTGTTTTCCTGTCTTTCGGGCTGCGGATTCAAAGAGCCCATTCTGGAAGTTCTTGACGGTAATTACCGGTTTTTGAGGGGGGATTATACCGGCGCGAACATCAGTTATCTGAAAGCCCGGGAAAAAGAGGTGTACAAGGAATGGATTTCATACAATATCGGAAATGTCTATAATGCACTTGGCGAAACGGACCTGGCTATAGAAGAACTCCTCTTTGCGACAACGGGAGAACAAAGCGAGCTTCTGTTCCGGACCCACTTCAATATCGGGAATATCTATTTCGAGCTGGGTGATTATGAAAAAGCGGTATTTCATTTCAGGCAATCCCTTGAAGCGAAACCGAACAGCATCGATGCAAAAATCAATCTTGAAATAGCGATCGATAAAATGGAAAAGGAACGCGCGCTTCAGACGAACAGGGAAACACAGCCGGAAAAAAGGGATGTCGAGATGACGGCCGAGTTAATCGATATTCTGGATCAAGCGAAACAAAAGGAGGCCATGGTTTGGAAATTCCTGAAAAAAGCGGAGAAAGAGGATACTCCGGAAGAAGACTGGTAGCGGGTTTTCTTTTACTTATCCTCACGATACCCTGTTTTCCGGTCTTTTCCGATCAACCCTACCAATCGCGGCAGGGGGTAACCATTATCGATTCGATACCACTCATGAAGTGTCCGGAAATCGGTTCATACCGTACCAAAGATCTTTGCAGCGAACCGCTTATCTATGTATGTTTTGCCCCCGGCTTCATTATCGCGACCGTTCTTTTTGCTGTGAAAAGGAAAAAAGCGGGTGTGGTGCTTCTGTTGTTTCTCATAGGTTCCTTTTTATCCATGGCTTCCGATACGGGATGTGATTTGGCGCGAAAAGCCCGTGACGCTTATGAGAAGAAGGATTACGGGAAAGCGTTATCCTTGTTTTCCATGGCGGAAGCGGAGATGGGGACAATCCCGTCTCTCTGTTTCAACAAGGCGCTTTGTTTTTACCGGCTTGAAAAAACCGGCCACGCGATCAATCAGCTGTATATCGCGATCAAAAAGGACCCCCACGACAGCGCCCTTCGCGACACCTTGCGGATTATGGAACGGGCTGAGGGATTGTCTTCACAGTATCCGCCGGGGCCTTTCATCCATTCGGATATCCCTTTTCTGGGAATCATCATTTTTTTCAACGCAGCGTGTCTTTGCCTGGGACTCGTTTTCCGTCTTAAGAAAGGAAGTATTTTCATTGTCTTTATCTTTCTCACCGTTATCGCGGCCGGGTTTCTCGTTGTTTTCATTATCTCCCAGGTGCAGGCGAACGAGACAATCGGTATTGTTTCCACCCATAACGGGATATTGAAGAAAATACCCCGTGAAGAGGCAAAGCCCTGGATCGTATTGAAAGAAGGGACCGCATGCAGGATTCTCGATAAAGCATACGGATATATCCATGTCATTACCGGGAGGGGCCTGAAGGGATGGATCCGCGAATCGGATGTCGTGGCGGATTGATCCGCCGCTTTCCCTGTTATACCGTTTTTATAAACGGTGGCTATAACCTTTTTTTTTTGATATAATTGAACTGTATGGATTTCGGGGAAATACTGAAACAGTGGGAAAAAGGCCGGCAAAAGAAACGATCGGACCATATCATGGACAATTGCCTCGACGATTACCTTCCCACGCAGAAAGACACGCATACCAAGGAAACCGGTTCGACAGGAAACAGCACGGCCGATCTCCGAAAAAAACTCCTTGCCATGAAACCCCAGCGAACCATCGATCTCCACGGGCTTACCGGCGATGAGGCGGTCAGCCGTCTTGAACGGTTCATTGGTGAATGCAGAAGGGACAACATCAAAAAAGTTCTGATTATACACGGAAAGGGAAACCATTCGAAAACGGCACCGGTATTGGGTAAAAAAATCAGGCAGTATCTCGAACAATGCCCCCATACCGGTGCTTCAGGTGTCGCGTCTAAAAACATGGGCGGATACGGTGCGTTATGGGTGCTTTTACGGTAATCCTGTCTGTTTCAAAGCGGCGCAACACCGCACATCACCGGCATTGTTTGCCGGTTATACCGGAAACAATCGGGTTTCGGAACTAATACAACAGAAATGGCAGGGTTTGTGATGAATATGATAAGCCCTCAGTAAAAAGGCTATATAATTGTGTTTTTGACCGGGTTAACGCGTTTTAACTTGCCCTGTAGATGATTCTGCCGCGCGTCAGGTCATAGGGTGACAAAGCGACCTTGACGACATCTCCCGGAATGATGCGAATATAGTGTTTTCGCATTTTGCCCGACAGATGCGCAAGAATGATATGACCGTTTTCCAGTTCGACCCGGAACATTGTATTGGGAAGCGATTCCTTGACAACGCCCTGTACTTCGATAGCCTCTTCTTTAGCCAATATTCCTCCTTTTTTTAATTGAAATAATAGGGAACACGCTTCAATTTGTCAATTATACTTGACAAATTTTTCATTTTAGTCCATAGTGCTCACGCTTTTATTTTATACCCTTTTTGATTATATTCTATAGTAATCATTGCAGGAGCTTCAAGCCCCTTTGAGGCGCTTTTTTCAATTATTTGTTTTATTTGAAAAAAGATAGGTTATCTTTTTAATTTTTTGGCCGAGGAAGGAAACATGGAAAAGGTTTTTATAAAGCAAATGAAGGAATTGCTTCTTCAGCAAAAAAAAGAGATCCTCGACAAGCTTGCCGCAGAAAGCGAAGAGTTCAGGGAACTTATCGAGGACAGAGACCCGAAAGACCTTGTCGATATCGCATCCGACGATATCGACAAAAAAATGCTC
The DNA here is from genome assembly GCA_016930085.1 of Spirochaetales bacterium. NCBI lineage: Bacteria > Pseudomonadati > Spirochaetota > Spirochaetia > Spirochaetales > Spirochaetales bacterium. Next base: position 1,081 of record JAFGHO010000063.1, on the reverse strand, counting down.
AAGACCCTCGAAGCCCAGGAAATAACAAGACTGGAACTCATCGATTCGGCGATAGCGCGGATCGAAAATGACCGTTACGGAAAATGCCTCAAATGCGGCCAGAAAATTCCGCAGGAACGTTTAAAAGCGATTCCGTACGCGTTTCTCTGTATCCAGTGTAAAAGCCAGGACGAACGCAGGAGGAGATAATCGTTCTGTGGTTTTTTCCTGATTATAAAATGCTTAACCGTTTATATACTGTTGACTTAACGTATGTCTTTTAATAAAATTAATCGCTGTGTATTATAATAGGAAGGGTTTTCGCCCTGCAAGGTAAAAAACTATCAATCCCGACCCGCTTATTTTTCATGATGTTAGCTGGAAGCAATAAAAAAACATATTTTCGTTGAATCGGAAATGGATTTATTAAAAATACCGGAATTGCAAAATTTTATCGGAAAGCATATGGAACTTATATTAATTGAAGAAGAAACGGAAAAGGAAAACGATGAACTGGAAGATCTTTTCAATCTCGAAGGCAAAATACAATTTGATGAAGAAAAAATGACCGAATTACGAAATATAAGTAAATTATGATTATTGTTGATACGAATATTATTATCGATTATCTCAAGAAACCAATGGAAACCGTAAAACAGATCTTTTCAAGCAATGACGTCGCAATATGCGGTATAACCGAAACCGAACTTATCCATGGTATTCACGATGAAAAACAGATAAAGAATATCATCAAGGCGCTTTCCCATTTTAAAAGGATAAAAATAGAAGAATCACTCTGGTTTGAAACAGGAAAACTGTTACCTAAATTGAAAAAGAAAGGCATTTCGGTTCCTTTTTAGGACACCGTCATTTCCGTCCTTGCATTACATAACAATCTCACCATATGATCGAAAGACAACCATTTCACACTAATACAAATGATTTTCCCCGACCTTGTTTTGATGTAAAAGTGTTGGTTATTGGATTAACACTAAGGGCTTCGGGAAGCCCGGGGCACGAAGGGCGCGATTGCGCCAGGTGAAGCCTTGAGCGTTGGAATATATAAAGTACGTTGTACTGGAATTGAAATTCGCTTATATGA
>JAFGHO010000062.1 GCA_016930085.1 Spirochaetales bacterium | reverse complement strand
GGCCCTTTCGATCATGTCCCTCAATTACCGGGAAATCGATGCGGCGTACGCCGATAAATGCCTGACCTACGCCAAGGCCCTCTATAATCTGGGAAGAACCCATACCGGACTCGGGACTGGTGACGGGTTCTATAATTCACGGGATTACGAAGACGATCTGTCCTGGGCCGCTGTCTGGCTGTATGTCTGTAGCGGGGACGAAACCTATATCGATCATATCGATGCGACCGATTCGAGCGGCCTTTATACCGGATACATGAAAAAGATAATCTCCACCACCTCGAATACCTGGCAGAATATCTGGGTACACTGCTGGGACGCAACATGGGGGGGTACCTTTACCAAACTCGCCTGTCTTTTTCCGGACAGGGAGGACTTCGATTACTTCGGCAGGTGGAACCTCGAGTTCTGGTCCGGCGGGGCCGTCCCGCATGAGGATTCATCGGACTCCAATTACCTCGCACCGACTCCCGCAGGATACGCGATGATCAACACATGGGGGTCCGCGCGATATAACACCGCGGCGCAGCTTTGCGCCCTCGTTTATCACAAGTACCATCCGGACTCCCTGCCCATGGCGGAGTGGGCGCGGGGTCAGATGGAATATATCCTGGGGGATAATCCGATGGGTTATTCCTACGAGGTGGGCTACCCCTCGCCCGAGGAATCGGCGAGCCATCCGCATCACCGGGCGGCCCACGGCTCGAAAACCAATGCGATGGACGATCCGCCCGATCCCGAACACGTGCTCTGGGGGGCCCTGGTCGGCGGTCCGGACGGAAGCGACAACCATGCCGATGTAACGTCGGATTTTGTCTATAACGAGGTCGGTGTGGACTACAATGCCGCGTTTGTCGGGGCGCTTGCCGGCCATTATCTGCTGTGGGGCTCGGGTGACCGACCGCTTTCGAACTTCCCGCCCGCAGAGCCGGATGAGGATTTCTTTTTCGCGGAATCGAAGCTGGAACAGGACAATTCACAGCGGACCCAGATCACGATCAGAATACATAATGAAACGACCCGCCCGCCCCGATACGAAGACGGGATGAGCTGCCGTTACTATTTCGATATCAGTGAACTCGTCGATCACGGACAGGACATCGGTGCGGTTACCCATGATATCATGTACGACGAACTGTCGATCGCGAGCAGCGGCAGTATGACCACACGGCGTACGGGGCCGGTTGCTTTTAACGAGGCGGAAGGTATCTATTATATGGAATACGCCTGGGAATATGCGGAATGGTACGGAGATCTCGAACTTCATTTCGCCCTTGTCGCGAAACAGGATGATACCTACACGGAGAACTGGGATTCTTCGAACGATTACAGCCGCGCAGGGGTGGGTGCTTCGTATTCACTCAACGAGCGCATACCGGTGTATCTTGACGGGGAACGGGTCTTCGGGACGGAACCGGGCGGTGGAATCGTCACCCCGACATCCCCCCCTGCAGGAACGAATCCGCCCGATCCAACATCCCCCGGCTATACGACCGGCGATGTCAATGGGGACGGATCGATCAATATCGTCGACGCCCTTCTTGTGGCGCAATACTATGTCGGCCTGGACCCGGCGAATTTTCTGGTTGAAGCTTCGGATGCGAATTGCGACGGTACGGTCAACATCGTCGATGCCCTCCTGATCGCGAGATATTATGTCGGGCTTGTGGATGAGTTGTGTTGAGTTGACCGGGCATCGTGATGTGACAATTATGTGATTTTTTATGGGCGGTATGAAGCAGCAGCCCTTTTTTGTTTACATTCGTGTCGAAAACATATATAAAAACAGTATAGAATCGGAAAAAACCGGGTGGTGACCATGAACCATCGTACAGAAAAAGCACTATGATTATCGTCAAGCTTGTGACCGTCATCGGCAGCCTCGCCTTTTTCATCTACGGGATGAAAGTCATGAGTGACGGGATTCAAAAGGTTGCCGGAGAAAAACTCCATTCGATCCTCAGTTTTATGACGACAAACAGGTTCGCGGGTGTGTTTACCGGATTCGCGATTACCGCGCTTATCCAGTCCTCGTCCGCCACCACGGTACTGGTCGTCAGTTTCGTCAATGCCGGACTGCTTACCCTTACGCAATCGATCGGTGTCATTATGGGGGCGAGTATCGGGACGACCGTGACCGGCTGGATCGTTTCGATTTTCGGATTTAAAATGGATATCACGGCTATCGGGCTTCCGTTCTTCGCATTCGGGTTCCCCTTTATTTTCTCGAAAAAACACCGGTACCGCGATATCGGGGAAGTGCTTGTCGGATTGGGACTTCTTTTTCTCGGGCTGCGGTTCCTGAAAGAGACAGTACCTAAAATCGATCCGGAAGCGCTTGCGTTTCTACAGTATTTTACGAACAGGCACTATCTCTCGCTTGCTTTTTTTATTCTGGTCGGAACCGTTTTGACGATGATCGTCCAGTCCTCGAGCGCGGCAATGGCCATAACGATCACGCTGGCGTTTGTGGGATATATCGATTTCGAGACGGCCGCGGCGATTGTCCTCGGTGAGAATATCGGGACGACCATTACCGCGATTCTCGCGTCGTTCAAAACAAACGTGAATGCCCGCCGGGCGGCGAGAATACATATGGTGTTCAAACTATTCGGCGTTCTCTGGATATTCCCCCTGTTTTATCCTTTTATTCATCTGATCGATCTGATCGTACCCGGAGCGATGGCTGTGCCCGACAACATACCGGTCCATCTATCGATGTTTCACAGTCTTTTCAATCTCATCAACACCTTTATCTTTATCTGGTTCGTGCCGCAGCTCGTCAAACTGTCGGAAAAACTCGGCCGTGAAAGAAAAGACGAAAAAACGACCCGTTATCGTCTGGAATATTTTAAAACATCAATCCAGGACACCCCCGAACTGAATATTCTGCAGGCAAAGCGCGAACTTCATAAGATGGCGAAAATTACGGAAGTGATGTTCGATGAGTTTCTCAAGGTGTTCGATAATCCGGATAAAAACATGAGGGACCTGATCGACAAGGCAAAGGAAGACGAAGAATTGACGGACCAGATGCAGTTGGAAATATCGAAATTCCTGGCCGAATGCGCGAAAGAAAATCTGAATGAGATCAGTGTCAATAACGTGACCGCCATGCTGCGTATCACCCATGAACTGGAGAGTATCGGGGACAGCTGTTTCAGTCTGATGCTGATGGCAAAACGGAGGTATGATAAAAAGGTGAAGATGGACAAGGAGTCCCTTCATGAAATCGATAAATACGCGAAGCAGGTAAAAAGCTTCATTTCATTTATTCTCGAGCACCTCAACCAGCACCTTAGCCGATACGATCTCGAGCGGGCATTCGAACTCGAGAACATCGTGGATGAATCGAGGAATACCCTGAAACGAAACGCCAGAAAACGGCTTCAGAAAGGCTATGATGTCAACGCGCAACTGCTTTTCATCGATATCGTTCGCCACTTTGAACGGATCGGGGATTATTCACTGAATATTTCCCAGGCACTCCGGCAGATACAATAATCTCATTGTCTTAGGACATTTCATCTATACGAAAATAAAACAAATAATTTATTATTGATCTTTCAATCGGCTTATAAGTTATATGTATAAAACTATACAGAAGGGGTTCAGTGTCAATCAGGAAGATGATCGATAAAAAATCGTACCGCTGATTGAAATACTATGACGGTTGCGGTGATACGCCGAATCGTATGGCGGCACTGTCCCCGAAAAGGACAACGGCAGAATCTCATTACTACCACTTTTTCGCTTTAAAGACGCCCGGCTGAGCCCCGGGCGTCTATGTTATTTTCTTGACAGCGTAAAATACGGACATATACTTCTCATTGTACCGTTTCACAACCTCTGAAATTCCCGACGTGACGGGGACAAAGAAGTGAGGGAATTCGACCGGGGGTTGCGGAAAAACCGTGTTGCAGGTTCCGGGACGATCTCAATTTTTCATGAACCCAAGGAATCCGCCAGCCTTGCGGCTGAATTTTTACGTGAACAAAGGAGGAAGCGATGTACGGCAATAAGCTAAGCGTTATATTTTTGGCCGGGTTCTTTATCCTTGTCTGTGCGGGATGTGTCGAAATTCAAGTCAAAAAACAAACGACACCGGTTGCCGGCAGGAAAGAATGGATGAAAATCGGTGAACGGAAGGTGAACCTGAAAGGTGAAAAGGATGTGATTTCCGGATTCGGTAAAGGCCGGTTCAGGCAGATCATGATCGCGGTTCATGACAGTGCGATCGAGATGTACGATATCGTGATTATTTTTGCCAACAACGAACGTTATTCACCGAAGACGAGGCTTCATTTTGCGGAATCATCGCGAAGCAGGGTGATCGACCTTCCCGGCAAGGAACGGGTGATCAAACGAATCGAGTTCTTTTACAGAAGCAAGAACAAACGGACGGGCCGCGCCACCATCGAGGTATGGGGAAAGTAATAAAAAAAGGGGGGTGTCCAAACTTATTGGACAGCCCCCACTGCTGACGTTGAGTAGATGATAGTATCCAGGGTTATTTAAACTTGAGAAGCCCCGGATTGATTTTGAGTTTGTCCGGCGTGAGATAGAGGGCTTCCGGTTTCACGTTGAGAATATGGGCGTTCTCTTTGAGAATATCAAGCCTTTCACTGTAATATTTGCTGAATTTCCCGAGGTTGACGTCTGTTTCCGGTTTTGGCGGCGGATAGAGCAAGGTATTGACGGATTCGATTTTCTCATTGATTTTCTTGAGTTCGGCCGCGTCCCGGGTCACATATTTTGCTTCAAGGAGATCTTTCAACACCGTTGTGCCTTTTTCCCTCAGATCCTTCAGGTTTGTTTCCGATTTGGCGGATGCGACGAGATCGTCGTATGCCTCGTTGCCTTTTTTCTGGGCGATCTGCGGCTGTGTCAGTTCGATCTTTCTCCCGAACACATACGACATTACCGTATTGCTGAATATGAAGGTAAGGCAAAGACCGATGATAATCACCCCGAGTATCGAAGTAATGACGATTGCAGGGACCGTCTTTGGAAGTATATTCTTCCAGGCAAACACCACCACGATGACAAGGAGAATTACGAGGACGATGATTAGGACGATTCTGACAATATTCACCGCGGCATTATCGAGCACCGTGATAATGCTTTTTTCACCGGCATCGATGACATTGATCGCGCTTTCTTCGGCCTGTTTTATCGTTCGCTGGATGACATCATCGATTTCGTTTATCGTATCCGTGATAATGTCGGCGAGTTGATCGAGCCGGCGGGCGAGGGCTTTATCGATCTGTTTGATCCGTTCTTCCACCATCCTGTTCACTTCTTTCGTGTATTCGAGGAGGAATTTTTTGATACCGGCGATTTCTTTCGATATATCTCCGTACATCATTTTCCAGAGATCTTCACCGATCTCCTTCATCTGGTCGAGTCTCGCTTCCAGTTCGCTCGATATTTTATCGATCGCCGCCCTGATTTCGACACCCGCCTGACCGACGACATTATTACCCGCTTCTTCGAGTGCCTCGATGAGACCGTAAATCTCATCAAAGGGGATGTCGACTTCCACTTTCGGTTTTCCGCCCGAAAAAACCGGAACGGTCAGACTGAAGATCAAGACAATACAGATGATTGTCCGAAACCATACGCTTTTTTTTATCATGTGTGTTTTTCCTTTCTTCTCATTCGACTTTTACGGCGGAACTGCTGTAGGTGAAGATGAAAGTCTTCGATCCGCCGGCTGAGATTGTTCCGGTCCCGCCGGCACTCCAGCCGGAAGAAGATGCGGTGACGCGCCATGTTCCCGGTTTGAGTGCGGTCTTGGTAACAAGCGGTGCCGGATTGACGGCGGAGGGTGTCACCTCGTATGTTTTGGTTTCGGAAAAACTCGACCGGCCGCTTCCCTCGGATGAGCCCTGAAGGGTTCCGCCGATGACGATGCTGACATAATCGGTTCCGTCGTTCGGTCTGGGAATATTGCGGATTTCGATCATTGCCGAACCGCTTTTCGACGAGGAATTTACCTTCACGTCCGGGTAGCACCCGCCGCAGCTTTTCAGGATGAAATAAACGGGAAGCAGAGCGATGAGAAAAACCAATACTCTGTAAAGAAATCTTTTTTTCTTCATGTGTTTTTTCCTTTCTTCTCAAGATGAATGTATGTCCGGGCGGTCCGCCCGTTCCGTTTATTAATCGGTGGTTACCGGGGTGCCGTGTTTCCCGCGGCGGCATATACGCTATTTGTGTAAATCATGCGATAGTCTATCCTAAAGGAAGACATGGAAGTGTTCAAGCCGGTATTAAAAAAAATATTTTTTTTCGGAACAAAAAAATACTGTATGCCGCCTTCGGCTTATATTTCTGAATTGTATCCTTCGATAAAAGCCTTAAACAGGGGGACCATCAATGCCAGGTTTTCGCGATTGACCCGTTCGATATTGTCTTTCGGTGTGTGGAAACCGCCGAATCCCTCACCCGGTACACCGGTATGACTGATCGTCACCGCGGGAATACCGAGGGGATGAAACCGGTAAGAATCGTCTCCGATGGGCAGATCGACGGCCTCGATATCACGGCCCGACACCTCCTTCCAGGCGTTTCCGATTCTTTCGATCAATCCGGCCGATGTGCGGTAATAGATAAGGAAAACACCGATTTTTTCCCAGTAATTGAGGTTCCCGTTCTGTGCAACGAGTTCGAGGTTGATCAGAAACGGATCCGGTTCGCCCGTTCTGTCCGCTTTCCGGTAGTAGGCGTCCACATAGGCATCCGCGCCCTGCAAACCGATTTCTTCTCCGGTTGTCAGGAGAACCGTTATCCGTGAGTTTCCCTGCTCGATGTCACCCCGATTGATCCGGTCCGCCGGACCGATGAGAGAAACGGCGGCGGTTCCGTCATCAACGGCACCGGGACTCTGTTCTTTCAAAAAAATGAACCCCCCCATACGAATAAAGAAGAATATCCAGAACACACAGAACGCGCCGGAGAGTATTCGTGTCACCAGTATCGGTATTTTCCCGGCCGGCTTCTTGACCTTCCGTGACACAAGAATATATACGGGGATAAGCAAGGCTTATGATGAGGACGGGGGCAAGCAGTATCATGATAATCTGGCGGTCCACATGGTCGAAGACGTCCGTTTTAGAATCCATATGGGCTGCAAAAATGAGTTCCCGTTCCGGTTTCTCGACGTCGAATGTCATAATGATATTCTCACTCTTTTTTGTGACGATCGGGGAGATAATGTGGACAAAGCACTCCGTTTCCAGAATAAGAACAACCGGGATGAGGATCACGCAGACAAGTGCGATAACGGGCTTGTTTTAAAGAATAAAGATAAAAAAAAGTACGCCCGCGATGAGGGCGAAGATTTCAAGAATGAGGGAAGGGTAGAAGCGTTATTTCCTGTGTAGTAAAAGGGATGTCCCGTGCGGCGAGCAGGTCTTTTATCGACCCGATGACCTGGTCGAGGGTTTTGCTGTGGCATGGTCTTGGTATTGCAATCTGTTTCAGGATTTCATACAGATCCACGTATATCCCCTGTCATTATTCCTGACGGTCGATATCATCGAGTGCGATATTGTGTTCGTCCAGGGATTGCACGACAGACATTGAATTTCGTTGCCAGGTTTTACTTCTGTCCGTTTTTATAATTACCTTCGATTCGGGCGCCCTTGTTTTCAGGAAATCGAGCATGCATTTGATACCGGATGAATTGAGGAACTCGAGATTGGTGATATCGAGGATAAGCAGATCATGAAAACGGGAGGAAACTTCCTTGAAAAAGGGCTTGAGAAATGAATCCGGGTTGTCATGATCGATATCGCCTTCCAGAACAATCGTATTGTCTCTTGCAGAGATCGTTGCCCTGTCATATGTTTTTTTTGGTATCCTAAACCCCATGAGCTTCTCCGTTATCCTTTAGTTCGATCGACATTTTGCTTTTTATGCATAAAACCAGCGGTTTGTTATTCCTATCGATGGAAATGTTCCCTTTCATGAGCGGTTTAATATCGGATTCTACTTCATAATCGAGTTCGGAACGGCCTTCATATCGAATTCTCGCAAGTCCGAGCTGGCTTAACGAATTATCGTCGCTGTTCACCACGCGCAGCATCATGGCTTTATAGGCGTCCAGGGCCGACCCGCTGTTGATGATGGAAAAAACCTTTTTAAACTCTTCGATATTCTCTTTTTTTGTAAGATTCCGTATTCTCAGCTCGATATCGGACTTGTTTTTTCCCTGTTCGAGATCGATGCTCGCCATTCCTCCTGTCGAATACCTGCACACGTTCTCGATGAGTTCGGAGGCAACCAGGGCGACACGGTATGCTTCCTCATAATTGGTTATCTGCTGTGTCAACATCGACGTGATGAACTTTCTTATTACGACGATATCATCCCATTTTGGATTAAACTGTAGCTTTAAATAAAACAATCCATTATCCTTTAGTTATAATGTAACGTATATATTGTCGACTTTCAACAATTTTACTCTTTTTCACACACCCCCCTCTTCCCGTATATCTTCCGAAATCAGTATACCTCACGCGTTCAGCCCTCCCGTTACCTGACTCTTCGGGCAATGACAAGCGACATATCGTCTTTCGGTTTTCCTTCACACCATGCTTCAATATCGGCGAATATCGCATCCTGCATCTCCTCCACGTCTTTTTCCGCGTGGGAGTGCACGATCTTTATAAAACCTTCCATGTCAAGAAGGGTTTGTTTCGAGTCGAATACCTCGATCAGCCCGTCCGTAAACAGGATCAACGTGTCTCCGATCCGGAGATCCATCTCCGCGTTTTGTGTCTTTTCCCTGATATCGGCCTTGATATTCAGCCAGGATCCCGCTGTCTCTATCTGTTCGATGTTTTTTGTTGCCTTTCTGTATACGAGGATATCGAGGTGAGAACCGGCGTATTGAAAATGGCCCTTTCCGAGGTATTTCAGGGAGGTAAAGGTCATAAACAGGCTTTCATCCATTCGACCGCTCACGTTCTTGTACAGGACATTGTTGACCATGACGACGATGTCGCCGGCGGAAACATCGTAGTTGGCCGTGATTGTGGTATGAATGGTCTGTGTCATCATCATGATCAGCCCGGCCGTCACCCCGTGACCGGAAACATCTCCGATACCCAGCCAGAGTGTTCCGTTATGATCCAGACTCACGTCGTAATAGTCCCCGCCGACCTCTTCGGCAGTGATCATACGGGCTGCGATCTGAAAATCCGGATGAATCGATTTGATTTTTTCCGGAAGCAGGGCCATCTGGATATGCCGCGCCACTTCCATCTCCGTCCGGATCCGGAGGTTTTCGTCCTTGAGCTGCTCGTTGAGGTTCCTGATTTCGATATTGGCCGAGGCGAGCTGAAGCGTTCGTTCCTCGTACCGTTTCAGGATGAGTGCTCCCTGAAGGGAGCTGCTGATAAGCCGTGTCAGAATATAGTATACTTTTTCGTCATTGCTCGAGGTATCGAGCAGCCAGTATCCGATTTGTTCGTTCTCAAAGTAAATGTCTTCGATGACAAGACGGAAGGTCCCGTGTTTTTTGTGCAGGTTATCCGGAACGATCCTGCGGGTGGGAAAAAGAATCCCTTCCGGCGGAATTTTTTCCCTCCCGTTCTTGCCGATAGCCATGAAAAGACGGGAAAACCCGGGCATTTTCAGCGGATCCCCGCGTTTCGGCGGATGTTCGTACAATACAAGATAGCATTCCTTTATACCGAAAAAGGGCAGTTGTTTTTCCAGGATATCCATGAGCCGCGGGATATCGAGTGTCGAGGTAATGCCCACCGCGGTGTTGACCTGAAGTCTCGAATAATCCGCATCCTGAAATACGTTATAGGCGGTTCTTGCCATAACGGACCAGTTGTCAAGGCCGCCGCCTTCCGTTTCTCTTTCTCTATTATCCGTTTCCCTCATCCAGTCTTCCGGGCGCCGGAGAAAGGTGAGCGCCCGGTTCCAGATGTTGAGGTAATTCCGCGGCAGTCCCACATCGTATATCAGTGTACTCAGATGATCGAGGAATTTGGCGGGATCCGAGTAGAGTGCGTTCTCGACTTCGGGCGGAAGCCTTGGCGGATATTCGTGAAAGACGGATTCGCTTTCGACATCGCAGCCGCACGACCGCCGCCGGATGAACGTCGTTTCGATTTTCGTGACCGGAGAAATTTCTTCACCGTCCAGAAGGGCGATGATGAGTTCCGCGCTTCGCTTGCCGATTTCATAAAACGACTGGCGAACCGTACTGAGCGGCGGATTCAGAAAAAGGCCTGAAATCACGTCATCGAAACCCACGACCGCGAACTCCTGCGGCAGGCGATACCCCCGGTTCTGCAGCTCCTTGATGACGCCGGTTGCCATGTAGTCGTTCGCCGCGACAAGGGCGGTGACGTCACAACCGGGTTTTTTATTCCGTTCATTGATGAGGATCGATATCGCCCGGTTCCCGGCTTCATCATGGAAATCACCGGTGACGAGAAGCTCCGGGTCCGCTTTCAAACCGTGGTCGGCCAGGGCGCGGAGATAGGCACGGTAACGCGCTTCCGAATCGGGATGACCTTCCGGGCCGCGGAGGAAGGCGATTTTTTCGTGTCCGTGAACTTCGATGAGATGGGAAACGGCGTCGTACATTCCCGATTCGTTGTCGATGATGACGCTTGGTGTTCCCCCGATCAACAACCCGGCACTGATGATGGGAAGCGGATGATAATTACGGCAGAGATCCGTCAGTTCCGAGGCAGGCACGAACGAACTCAGGATGTTTGAAAGAATGATCAGTCCGTCGATGTTTTCACTTCCGAAAAGGTCAAAGAGGATGTTCGCCTGAAATTCGTAATCGACCGGGGAACGAATTGGTTTCCCCGCAGCGTACAGCAAATTCAGACCATGTTCGTTGATGATTTCCTTTATTCCCCTGAAAAACATGATCGGAATATCGTAGATGGTCGTGTCGCTGTACACCCCGACCGTCAGGGGACATTTGGCCTTATTCACGTTATTAATATACGACAAACGCACATCAATAACAAACAAAAAAAGAGAAAAAAGCCGCGGTTATTGAGATGCGTCGATAAGTGAAATATGGTCCTTGTCGATCGCCTGGATGGCGCCCATTGACTTCTGCTGCCAGGGCTTTTTTTGGTCTGTTCTGAAAATCACTTTTGAAAGCGGGATCAAGGATTTCAGGAATTCGATGAGGCACTTCACCCCCGTCGAATTAATATATTCGAGGTTGGTAATATCGATGATATACGAATCGTAGTGTATCGATGCCGCTTTTTTAAAAAACGGGACGATAAACTCTTCCGGGTCGTTCTGGTCGATATCGCCTTCAAGCATGATCGTATTACCGGTTGCCGAAATAGTCGCCCTGTTAAAGGTCTGTTTTGGAATATCCACAGTAAAAATTTCCTCCTCATACACGCAAATACCGGTAATCGTTTTTCCTTATTCTTTATTCTAATTCACTCACAAGTAACTTTCAAGTACCTTGTCATCTGTTTTTTTATTTGAAACCGGGCTTGAAGATGACGGCCGGGTTTATTACCATATAATGATAATGAGGAACGGTATTGTATATCCGGCCTTTATCTTACTTTTCATTTGCGCGGGATGCGGCGGGAAGACGGCGGCATATCCGTATTCGTATCATCCTGTCAAAGCATCCGGGTATTACCGGTGCATGGAGGAATTCGATGACCGGGCCGCAACAATCCCCTTCTCTCTCCCGCCCGAAGATGAAGGAAGGCAGCCGTACGCGGGGACGATCAGCCATCACCTCCTTGTTCTTCCCGTGATCGGACAGTGGTTTTTCGAATTGCGGAGATTACGCTGTATCGATACATTCATTATCATCAGCCCCGGGCATTTCCGGCAGGGGAATCGCCCCATATCGCTTTCAAGCCTCCCCTGGCGCGCCGGGGAGGCGGTCGTCCGTGTGAAGACGGCGTATGTGGAAAAAATACGAAAGGATCTCCGCATTCGGGAGGACAGGGACGCGATGCATTTCGAACACGGAATCGGTGCGCTGATCCCCTGCCTTCACCGTTATTTCCCCGAAGCGGAAATCGTTCCGATCGTCCTCGATGAAACAAGACGAAGTATGAAGGAGATCGGTATACTCGAAGAGAGTATCGTCGATATTATGAAGACCGATCCCGGCGCTTTTCTCCTCATTTCTATCGACTTTTCCCACGGTGCCGGTATAACCACGACCATGGAGCGGGACAAAAAAAACGAAGCATATCTTCGTTCTCTTGAGTCAGAAAAAATATTTCATGTCTATGCCGATAATATCGGGGGGCTTTCCATCCTTGAAAAAACGGTTCGGTCCCATGGTCCGGCGGACTGCGTTTTCCTTTACCATACCGATTCCTATCGCTTTTCGGGAAAACAGCCGGAAAATATTACCAGCTATTTTTTTACCTATTATTTCAGGAACGCTTGAACGGGGTGTTGGAACGCCGATGCCGGTACTCCCGATACGCTTTACAAGTCCAGGAATAAGCATATACTCTTACGTATGGAGGATGAATACCATGCAAAAACTATCTTTATTTATTGTGGTCGTTTTGTTTGTTTTCTCTTCATGTCTCGACACCAAACATGAAACGGCCGGGGGAGAGGGGACAGAGGAAGCGTCCGGTGCTGTCGATGAGACACCGCTTATTCTCGATGATTCGGATTTGAAAGCCGTTTCGGCGTCGACTGATGGAACGGCACACAGGCAAATCACCTATTCCGACAGCAGCTGGGAAATGCCTCCATATAAAGCCAAAACCCCGGTATATGACGTCCCCGTTATATATCTGAATGATCCGGTCGAATTTCATTCCCTCGATTACGAACAATGGCGGGACGGGAAAATCGCGGTGATCGGCAGTGATCGGGTTTTCCTCTATGAGGACGTGTTCTCCTCCGGCGCGACTGCCGCGGAACATATCGAGGGCAGACGAATCACACAGATAAAAAAAGGAACGATTATTCCGATATTGCATGAATATACGAATACAAACGATGAATATGACGGTCTTTTCAAGTTTATGGACGAATACAATTACTGGTACAGAACCGAATACAACGGGAGAACCGGTATCGTTTTCGGCGCGTTTTTGATCGGCGCGGGCAGGTATGGTAATCGGGGAAATACTGACGATGCGGTCAGGCTGTCATATTATTATAACAAGCCGGAAAAGGAGACCCGGTTTTACGATCATGTCGGAAACAGGCGTGTTATCCCCGTCATGCGGCGTTGTCTATCCGCGGACGCCATCGCTTTCCAGAAAGTGGAAAGGGACGAGTATCGTCTGAGTTCATCCCGGCCCGATGATCTTGTCTCCCTTTACCAGCAGCTTCAGGACGACCGGACGACGACCATGTTCATCACAACCGACCTCCTTCTCCATTGTATGCATCTTCTCTTTGACAGAATGCTCGAATATACGGAAGAGAATTTCTTTCTGCCCCTCCTCGAATCACTCGTTTATGATTTTCTTTCGGAACTCGTCACGTATGAATCCCGACTCGATCCCGGCGAGGACGAATTGCGCGCGGCAATAGGCATGCTGAGGAAATATTTTACCGTCGCCGACGGGATATTTATCGCGGGCAAGGACCTCTCGATCAAGGAAAATGAATACCTGGAAGAATATTATTACGACGAAGAAGAACCGGTTTTCGAAGCGGATGTGCAAAATCTCTTCAGCGGTTATCCCGATGATGTCCGCCGGGAACTCGAACTTATTTTTAAGGCATCCGAAAGCACGTCTTCACCGGTTTTCGGCTATAAGGAGGACTATTCCCAGTTCAAGCCGCGGGGACATTACACGAGGAGTGAGAACCTGAAGACCTACTTTCGCGTCATGATGTGGTTCGGGAGGCTTCACTTTACCATTACCGATAAAAGCCCGGAAAAATTAAAGCTTTCAAAGGAAATGGTCCCGGCCGTCCTGCTCCTTACGAAAATCGTGCGGAGTAATGTCGACATTTTTCGAAAATGGCGGGCGCTTTTCGAGCCCATCACGTATCTGATCGGCTCTTCCGATGACTGGAGTTTCAATGATATCTCCCTCATCATAGGGAGCGTCGATCTGGAAAACCTCGGAGTATGGCTTGAGGATGATGGAAATATTACCGGCTTTATCGGGAAGGCGGTGAAGGAGTTGCGTTCGCCCGGGATCAAGGGAATGTCCACGGGGACGGATGAAGGCCCGGACACCGGCTTCAGGCTTTTCGGCCAGCGGTTTACCGTCGATTCCTTTATTCACAACAACCTCGCGATATATCCTTACCGCCTGATGGTCAAGGGTCTGGATATAATGGGGGTATTCGGAAGCAAAAAAGCCGCCGAACTGCTGCGGTCGGATATGGATGAAGTCGAGGGATACCGGCATAATTTTTATTACCTTGCGGACATGATCGGCGGATATGACGAGTATGACTGGCGCCGGACCTTCTACAATGGCTATCTGAGGCTGATAAAGGAAATCACGACCTTCGAAAAGGGCGCCGGCTTCTTTTTTACGAAGTCGGACAAATGGGATTTCAAGGCGCTTCTCACCTCCCACGCCGGCTGGGCTGAACTCCGCCATGATACCATCCTCTATGTCAAACAGAGTTACGCCGAGATGGGCGGGATGGGATACGAACCGACTTTTGATATCGATCCCGTACCCAGACCGATAAGTTATGTGGAGCCGAACCTCGGGTTTTTCTACCGGCTCGGGCTGCTTCTCAAAGACAGCATTTCAATGCTTACCCAGGACGGGATGATGAACGACGACTTCCGTTACAAATTCAATGATTTCAAGGGGATCGTCGATATGCTGACGACCATCGTCGAGCTGGAAGCGCGTGACAGACCGATTACCGAAGAACAGAACGATTATATCGTCTCCGTTCCTTCGAAGCTTGCCCGTATCATTCTTCCCCCGGATGTGGATCTCGATGCGTACGCCATGGGAGACGATGATTTCAAGATGCCGATTATAGCCGACGTCCATACCGCGGACGGTTCGTGCCTTGAAGTGGGAACCGGCATCCCGTACCGCTTCTATGTAGCCCTGAACGACGGCCAGGGCGGGAAACGGATCGCGATCGGGTACACCTACCGGTATTACGAGTTCACCCAGCCCATTACAAACCGTCTGGACGACGATCAATGGAGGGCGATGGTGTACGGCGGTGACGGAGCCCTCTCCTCGAAAATACCCGGATGGGCCGCGGGAATCGCGTGCGAGTGAGGGTTCGTATCACCCGGTAATTCCCGGTGAACAACATGGCTGATATACTACTGCCGTTTCCGGAAACGCCCCCTCTGCGGTGAGCAGAGATGAGGTTGCAGGAATACAGGCAGTAGAATCATAGATAAAGGGATTCACCGGGAATTAATGTTGGCTATAGCGTTTTATTGACTCAAATAAATTTTCCATGTGTGAGTCTTTATCCGTTGTACTAATAATCAAACCTTCAATCAATCTGATTTTATTAAGGGAGGAGTAAAATTAAAATCCTTAATCATTGAGGATTCTTATTTTTTGTATAGATAAAAAAATAAAAAAAAGCTTGACAAGCAAGAATTGTGTGATAATATATATACACTTTTGCGTTAACGATACCGCAATAAATTATTGAATAGTTGACTATAGACATTCTTCAGGAACAAAGATGCATAACATTGCTAAAGTGACATCAGGAATAATCGCAGTAAGCAGGGATTGCTTCCCCATTGAATTATCTAAAAAACGAAGGAAGATATTGATTCAAGAATGCAGGGAAAACCATGTCAATGTTACAGAAATCATTACGATAATTGAAAATGAAAAAGATGTGCTCAAAGCAATAGATGAAATAAAAGAGAAAAATATCAATTCCCTTATTATTTATCTCGGGAATTTTGGTCCTGAAATACCTACAACAATGCTTATTCAAAAATTCCCGGGACCTGTCATGATCGTTGCTGCAGCAGAGGAAAGTGGTAAAGATCTTATTGATGGGAGGGGGGATGCATATTGCGGAATGTTGAACACTTCCTATAATTGCGGATTAAGGAGACAGGTTCCCTATATTCCCCACTATCCTGTCGGCACCCC
This sequence comes from Spirochaetales bacterium, assembly GCA_016930085.1. NCBI lineage: Bacteria > Pseudomonadati > Spirochaetota > Spirochaetia > Spirochaetales > Spirochaetales bacterium. The sequence goes on along the minus strand of JAFGHO010000062.1, from coordinate 1,624 downwards.
GGATGAAATAGTACCAATGATAGAGAATTTTTTAGTGATTGCGAGGATTCTTATAAGTGTCAAACAGCTAAAAATATTTTCTTTTGGCCCCCGGCCCCAGGATTTTGTTGCCTGCAATGCGCCGATAAAGCCTCTTTATGACCTTGGCATTGAGATTATGGAAAACAGCGAACTGGACCTCTATGACATTTACAACTCGGCCGAAGGAAATCCGGCAATACCCGGGGTTGTTGAAGAAATGAAAAGGGAACTTGGTACGGGGAACACATATCCGGCTATTCTTCCCAAATTGGCACAATATGAGGTTGCTCTTGTTCAATTTCTTGAAAAAAACCTGGGGGCAAGCAGATATGGTATTTTTGCAAACAAGTGCTGGCCGGCTTTTGAAAAGTATTTTGGATTTGTCCCATGTTATATCAACTCACGGCTCGCATCAAGGGGGATACCTGTTTCCTGTGAAGTAGATATATATGGTGTTTTAAGTGAATATATTGGTTATTGTGCAAGCGGCTTACCTTCAACAATACTGGATATCAACAACACTGTTCCCTATGATATTATCAGGGAAGCAAATGAAAAAACAAAAGCATATCAGGCATCTGATATGTTTATGGGATTCCATTGCGGCAATACACCTTCCTGTTTTTTAATAAATCCAACGATCAATTATCAATTAATTATGCACAGGTTGATGGAGCCGGACAAAGACCCGGATATAACCAGGGGTACCCTGGAGGGAAGAATCGCGCCCGGGGAAATTACTATTTTCAGGCTTCAATCCACTGCGGAGACAAAGCTCATGGGCTATGCAGCCGAGGGTGAAGTGCTGCCGGTCGAACCCCGGTCCTTCGGAGGTATCGGAGTAATCGGGATAAAAGAAATGGCGCGCTTTTACCGGCATGTGCTGATTGAAAAGCGATATCCCCATCATACGGCAGTTACATTCCGTCACACAGGAAAAACCTTATTTGCTGCCTTAAGGATGCTGGGGATAAACGATATATCATATAACAGAAAGAAAGGAGATTTGTATCCATCAGAGAATCCTTTTTTCTAACAGAAAATAGGTTTTCTGACAGAATTACCGTTTTACCGACCGGGAATAAAGAAATTTTTCATATAGAGAGAAACGATGATTCTATATCTGAATTCTGTTAACAAGTAACGTTTTTTGCGTTAAAAAATATTTTTTCAGGAGGTACCTATGATCAAAAAAAGTATACTTATTGCTCTTGTTATTTTAGTCGCGATAACTATGGCAGTATTTGGAAGCCCACAGCAGGAAACGACAGGGCTGATCAAGATCGGCATCGTAAATCTGCCGCCGGAAGAATCCGGCTACCGGCAGGCCAATGTTGAAGACATGAACAATGTCTTCTCAACGGCGAACGGCTATGATGCAAAACAGACCAACACCGGTGACAACAGCGAGCAGATCGCTGCGGCGAAAGGGTATATTCGAGATGGAGTGGATTATCTCCTGATCTCGGCCGCAAACGCGTCTGGTTGGGACGACACCTTAAAGTCTGCAAAAGCCGCAGGCATTAAGGTTATTCTCTTTGACCGTGCGATTGATACGGATCCCTCGAACTATCAAGCAGCACTTCTCTCGGATATGGCTTAT